>DASQUF010000307.1:0-3947 GCA_035641435.1 Propionibacteriaceae bacterium
GGGTCCGGACAGCACCTCCGGCGGCTCATTCGGGCGCGCGCGCCGCAGTATGACGTCGCCGTCGAACCGGTTCGGGTCGGGGAACGCCGCCGTGCCCTCAGACCCGTTCACCTCGATCGTTGTGCTGCCCTGGGCGGAGTCGAAGGAGAAGATCATCACGGCCGACTGGCCTGACCGGTAGCGGGCCAGGACGCTGACGTGGGTCGGCACGCCCACCGTGATCTCCTCGCCGGCCCGGGGACCGGACCCGACCACCCGGGTCTCCTTGGCCCGCGACCCGGTCGCGGCCAGGGAGTCCACGGGGCCGAAGATCTCGGCCATCGCGGTCAGGTAGTACGGGCCCATGTCGAACAGCGGTCCCGCCCCGGGCGCGAAGTAGAAGCCCGGGTTGGGGTGCCACGACTCCGGGCCGAGGCTCTGCATCAGCACGAGCGCGGTGAGCGGCGTCCCGATCAGGCCCTCCTCGACCAGCCGCCGAGCGTGCTGCAGGCCGGAGCCGAGGAAGGTGTCCGGAGCGCAGCCGACGCGTACGCCCGCGGCATCGGCCTGCTTCAGCAGGGCCTGGGCGCTCTCCCGGTCGACGGTGAGCGGCTTCTCGTTCCATACGTGCTTCCCCGCGCTCACCGCCTGACCGGCGACCTCGGCGTGGGCGCTCGGGACGGTGAGGTTGACCACGATGTCCACATCGTCGTCGGCCAGCAGGCTCTCCACGGAACCGAACCGACGTACGCCGAACAGCTCGGCCTTCTGCCGAGCGGCCTCCGGGATCAGGTCGGCGACGGCTACCACGGTGGTGTCGGCGAAGGAGGTCAAGTTCTCCAGGTAGGTGTTGCTGATGGTGCCGGCGCCGACGATGCCGATGCCGACCGGTCCTGAGCGATTTATCACGACACCATGTCTACCGGGTGACCCGCTCGAACGGACTGGATCCCGTCGAGCAGCAGCTGGTGAAGTCGGCCTCGAGGCTGACCTGACCGTCATCCTCGGACCGCCCGGTGGACGATCCCGAGGTGACCTTCGGTTGACCCCGGGCACCACTGGCAGGCTGTGCGGTGTGCCGACCAACCGCCGCGACGCGGTGCGCATCCAGCTGCTCGAGCTCGCCCGCGCCGACCCGCGCGTCACCGGCGCGGCGATCACCGGCTCGGCGGCCGCCGGCACCCAGGACGAATGGTCGGACATCGACCTCTTCTTCGGCGTCTCCGAAGCCGAGCCGGCCGAGGTTCTGGACACGTTCACCGCGTACCTCTACGGCGAGCTCGGCGCCCTCCACCACTTCGACCTGGTCGCCGGGTCAGCCGTCTACCGCGGGTTTCTCCTCGACGACCTGCTCGAGGTGGACCTCGGTTTTACGCCGGCCAGCGAGTTCCGGTCCTTCGGCGCCGCGTCCTTCCAGGTGGTGTTCGGCGAGGCGGCCGCGCCCAGCCCGACGCCGGACGCGGATGTCGACCAGCATGCCGGGCGGATCTGGCACCACGTGCTGCACGCGCGAAGCAGCATCGAACGGGGCCGGCCCTGGCTGGCTGAGTACTGGATCAGCCAGGCCCGCTTCCACGTGCTGACCCTCGCCGCCCACCGCCACGGCCTCGAGACCGCGTACGCCAAGGGTGCCGACGCCTTGCCGGAGCCCGTCAAGGCGGCGCTGGCCGCGGCCCTCGTACGCGATCTCGATGCTTCCGAGCTGTCCCGGGCCCTTGAGGCCGTGACGGCGGTCGCGCTCACCGAGCTGCGCCAGCACGACCCCGCGACCGCCGCCCGTCTCCGAGAGCCGTTGCTCACGGCTGTCCGCCGCACCGACGCGTCGTTCAAGGGGGACCGGGTGACCCGCCTCGTCCACGACGTCGCAAAGGTGGAAACTGATCGGAGGGTGGCGGAGATCTGAGGAGGCGTCATGCCCGAAGCGGTGTTGCTGGTCGGGACGAAGAAGGGACTGTGGATCGGCCGGTCAGATGCGTCCCGAAGATCCTGGACCTGGTCGGAGCCGGAGTTCCTGATGCAGGGGGTCTACGCGACCTGCATCGACACCCGCGGTGACTCCCCCCGGGTGTTCGCCAGCGGGACCAGCGAGCACTTCGGGCCCACCGTCTACCGCTCCGACGACCTCGGTCGCACCTGGAACCAGCCGCAGGGCACGACCGTGAAGTTCCCGGAGGGTCTGGACACCAGCCTCGAGCGGGTCTGGCAGATCCAGCCCGGCCGGGCCGACGATCCCGATGTGCTGTACGCCGGCAGTCAGCCCTCGGCCTTGTTCCGGTCGACCGACCGCGGCGAGTCGTTCGAGCTGGTGCGCTCGTTGTGGGACCACCCGCACCGCCCCGAGTGGGGAGCGGGGTTCGGGGGTCAGGCCATCCACACGATCGTCCCTCATCCCAGCGACGGGCAGCAGCTCACCGTGGCCATGTCCACCGGCGGGGTGTACCAGACCGCCGACGGCGGGGAGAGCTGGAACCCGGCCAACCAGGGCATCAAGGCCTACTTCTTCCCCGACCCGTGGCCGGAGTTCGGGCAGTGCGTGCACAAGGTGGCCGCGCACCCGGCCCGGCCGGAACGGATGTACGCCCAGAACCACCACGGCGTCTACCGCTCCGACGACGCCGGCCGGCAGTGGACGTCGATCGCTGAGGGTCTGCCGGCCGACTTCGGGTTTCCGATCGTCGTCCATCCGCACGACCCGGACACCGTCTTCGTCTTTCCGCTGGCGGCCGACAGCGAGCGGATCCCGCCCGGCGGGCGCGCCCGGGTCTGGCGCTCGACCGATGCCGGTGAGACCTGGACGCCATCGACCACAGGGCTTCCCGACCGCTTCTTCGCTGCCGTCATGCGCGACGCGATGACGGCCGACAACGCGGAGCAGACGGGCCTGTACTTCGGCGCGCGCGACGGCACGGTGTTCGCGAGCATCGACGACGGGGCGTCCTGGACCGAGATCGTCGAACACCTGCCGGACGTCCTGTCGATACGGGCCGCGGTGATTTGAGTAGTTTCGAGAGGTGAGCAGGTCTGGCTCGCTTCTCCGCTCGGCGCGGTTGCTTCCGGTCAACGCCGGTCTGGTCCGCGCGTTCCGGCGCTCGCCGACGGACTTCCTCGATGCGCTGACGGCCAGCGGCGCCCGCGCGACGCCACTGCCGATGGGGTCGGAGCGGGTGCTGCTGCTGGACGACGCCAGTCAGGTCTGGGAACTGCTGACCACGCACGTCCGGCGTACGGCGAAGGGCCGCGGGCTCGTACGCGCGAAGGTCCTGCTCGGCGAGGGACTGCTCACCAGCGAGGGCGAGACGCACCTGCGGCACCGTCGCGCCCTGCAGCCGGCGTTCCATCCGCGGCAGATTGTCGACTACGAGGGGCACTTCGCCCGCGCCGCGCGGCGCACCGCCGACCGGTGGACCGACGGCGGAAACGTCGATCTGGTCGCCGAGATGTCGGCGATGACCCTCGACGGCGCCGGGTCGGCGCTGTTCGGTGCCGACCTCCGGGAGACCGCGCCGCGGGTCACCCGGGCACTGACCGATCTGCTGGAGGGCTTCCGCCTTGCCATGGCTCCCGGAGGTCCCACGCTGCTCCGCTCCCCGTTGCCGGCCGCTCGTCGCGTGCGGGCGGCGAAGGCGGAGCTCGAGAAGGTCGTCGACGACCTACGACGCGGGTGTTGGGCGGACGATACTGCGCGGGGTCCGGTGCTGGAGCTGCTGGATTCGCAGTCCGAGCTCACCGAGCAGCAGGCCCGCAGCGAGGTGATGACGTTGCTGCTCGCGGGCCACGAGACGACGGCCATGGCCCTCACCTGGGCCTTCGCGGCGATCGACCAGGCGCCGGGCGTACGCGCCGAGCTCGAGGCGGAATGGGCCGCTGAGCCGGACGTACCTCCGAACGGCGGGACGGCGGACCGGCTGCCGCTGACGATGGCCACCCTCGCCGAGACGCTACGGCTCTGGCCGCCCTCCTGGATGTTC
>DASQUF010000308.1:0-2156 GCA_035641435.1 Propionibacteriaceae bacterium
GGAGACCGAGTCGGGGGTGGCCGAGTCGCTGCTGGCCGACTGGGCGGCCGCCGGCCCGCGCTTCACCAAGGTGCTGCCGCGCGACTACGCCCGGGTGATCGCGGCCCGGGAGCTGGCCGAGTCGGAGGGCCTCGACGACGACACGCTGACGGATCGCATGATGGAAGCCGCACGAGGATGAGCTCGTCGCGCATCCCCGCCGCCCCTCACCCCCGGGCAACCATCCGCCCCTTGCAAGCTCGAGGCTACCGCCAGACCCATCCACGCCCGCGGGTGAGGGCCGGACGAGGCTTCGCTCCTCTCCAGCCGCAAGGGAGGAAACGTGGCTGATCCAAAAGGCTTTATGACGACCCCTAGGCAGGTGGCCGAGCGGCGGCCGGTGGCGGAGCGGATCCATGACTGGCACGAGGTCTATCCCGGTACGCCGGGACGGGCGGTGCTGCCGATCATCTCCGAGCAGGCCGGGCGCTGCATGGACTGCGGCATCCCGTTCTGCCACGTCGGGTGTCCGCTGGGCAACCTGATCCCCGAGTGGAACGACCTGGTCTGGCGGACCGACTGGGATGAGGCGCTCGAGCGCCTGCACGCGACCAACAACTTCCCGGAGTTCACCGGGCGGCTCTGCCCGGCGCCCTGCGAGACCGCGTGCGTGGTGGGGATCAACCGCGACCCGGTGACGATCAAGAACGTCGAGGTCGCGATCATCGACAAGGCGTGGGATGAGCGCCGGGTCTCGTCCCAGCCGCCGGAATGGCACACCGGCAAGACCGTCGCCGTGGTGGGGTCCGGCCCCGCCGGGCTGGCCGCCGCTCAGCAGCTGACCCGGGCCGGCCACACGGTGGCTGTGTTCGAGCGGGCCGACGAGCCAGGCGGGCTGCTGCGCTACGGCATTCCCGAGTTCAAGATGGAAAAGGCGGTGCTGAACCGCCGGATCCGGCAGATGAAGGACGAGGGCACCAACTTCCGCTGCGGGGTGGAGGTCGGCGTCGATCTCACCGGCGAGGAGCTGCGGGAGCGCTACGACGCGATCGTGCTGGCCACCGGGTCGACGGTCGGCCGTGACCTGCCGGTGCCCGGCCGGGAGCTGGCCGGCATCCATCAGGCGATGGAGTTCCTGCCTCAGGCGAACCGGGTGGCGCTCGGCCGGAAGGTGGAGAACCAGATCACCGCAACCGGCAAGCATGTGGTGATCATCGGCGGCGGCGACACCGGTGCAGACTGCCTGGGCACGGCGATCCGGCAGGGCGCAGGGTCGATCGTGCAGCTCGAGATCATGCCGACACCGCCGGACGAGCGGCCGGCGAACCAGCCGTGGCCGACGTACCCGATGATCTATCGGGTCTCCTCGGCGCACGAGGAGGCCGGGGAGCGCGTCTACTCGGTGTCGACCTCGGAGTTTCGGGGCGACGAGTCTGGCCAGGTGCGCTCGCTGGTGATGTCGGAGGTCAAGTTCGACGCCGGCAAGCTGGTGGCGATCGAGGGGACGGAGCGGGAGATCCCGGCCGAGCTCGTGCTGCTGGCCATGGGTTTCACCGGCCCGGAGACCGACACGGTGGTGACTCAGCTCGGGGTCTCGCTGGACGAGCGTCGCAACGTCGCCCGGGACGAGAACTACGCCACCGATGTGGATGGGGTCTTCGTCTGTGGGGATGCCGGCCGCGGTCAGTCCCTGATCGTCTGGGCCATCGCCGAGGGCCGGGCCTGTGCGGCCGGGGTTGACGAGTACCTCTCCGGATCGACCAAGCTGCCTCGTCCGATCGCGCCGACCACCCGGCAGATGATGGTCTGACCGGGTGAGTCGGTTGGCGGCGTCGGCCGGACCGGCCTCGGCCCTCAGCAGTCTGGCGGCAGCGCCTCCTTGCGTCGCGGTGCGCGCGTCCTGAGCGGCGCAGCGTGACTGACCCACTCGAGAATCCGGTGTGGTCCGCCCTCACCGGGCCGCACCAGTCGCTGGGCGAGGGTACTGACCGAGCCCGGCGCTACCGCTCGGAGTACGCACCGTTCGCCGGGCTCCGGGATGCCGACGACGATGGGGCCTGGGCAGACCTGGCTCGAGTGGTCGGCCCGTCCGGGCGGATCGCGGTCGCGGGGTCACGGCGTACCGCTCCATCGGGCTGGGCGATCGACCTGACCCTGCACGGGCTGCAGATGGTGGC
>DASQUF010000309.1:0-6949 GCA_035641435.1 Propionibacteriaceae bacterium
GCCCGGCGCGTCGGCGACCTCCGGCCCTCGTGCTCGGCTGCCCTGGCCCGATCGCGCTGGTGGTTACGGTGGCCGGTCCTGGTGTGCCACGGTGGACGGATGTTCCGTCGCCAGGAGCTCCAGGCCGCCATGCCGGACAAGCCCTTCAGCTGTGACCTCGAGCCGCGTACCGTGCCGGGCGCCTTCACCTCTGCGTTCGAGTGCACGGCCTGGGTGCACTTCGACTTCAACGCCAAGCACGACGACTGGGTCGCGGCCACCGGCCTCGGGGTCCTCGAGGAGCAGCTGCGCACCGGCCAGGACCTCGACGCCATCGCCGACGCCACCTTCTCGGCCCTGGCCGCGCAGAGCTACGACCTCGACGACGTCACCGTCAAGAAGAAGCAGACCGAGCGGCTGACCGGGGTCGCGCCGGACGGCAAGGCGGTTCTGGTCTCCGCCGAGATGCACGTGTCCAACAAGGACCTGCCGACGAAGTACGACCGGATGCTCGTCGCCGTCTTCGAGCTGGAGAGCGGCCGGCATGCGGCCTACTTCGCGATCCGCCCCAACGACAGCAAGACTGACGTCGTCGAGGCCATGCGCATCTCGGCCGGTACGGTCACCGCGCGGAAATGACCGGCCCGTCGGCGCCCGCAGCCCTATCCTGTCGCCGTGCCTGCAGCAACCCCGTCCGCCAGCGGCCTGGCCGCTCCAACCGCCGTGGCTGACCCGGCGCCGAGCCGCGGGAGCGCGTACGGCTACTTCGGACCCGCGGGCACCTTCAGCCATCAGGCCCTGCTCACCCTGCCCCCGCTCGGGTCCGAGCCGGTCCCCTACGCCACCGTCGGCCAGGCGCTGCAGGCCGTCCGGGCCGGCGAGATCACCGCGGCCCTGGTTCCGATCGAGAACTCGGTCGAGGGTGGGGTGTCGGCCACCCTGGACAACCTGACCTACGGTGATCCGCTGATCATCACCCGCGAGGTGGTGCTGCCGGTGCAGTTCGATCTGTACGGGCGGCCCGGGACGACGTTGGACGGCGTCCGCAACATCCTCACCCACCCGCACGCCGCGGCCCAGTGCCGGGACTGGCTGGCCCTGCACCTGCCCGAGGCCCTGGTCACCGAGGGCGGGTCGACGGCCGCCGCGGCCGCCGAGGTGGCCGACCCGCTGTCCCGCTTCGACGCGGCGATCTGCGCGCCGGTGGCCGGCGAGATGCACGGGCTGACCGCGCTGGCTGAGGGCATCGCCGACAACCCGGACGCCGTGACCCGGTTCGTGCTGGTCTCCCCACCTGGGCGGCTCAACCCGCCGAGCGGGGCGGACAAGACGACCATGGTGCTGTTCATGCGGGAGAACCATCCCGGCGCGCTGCTGGAGATTCTGGAGCAGTTCGCCAGCCGCGGGGTCAACCTGTGCCGGATCGAGTCCCGGCCGACCAAGCGCAGCCTCGGTGACTACTGCTTCTCGGTGGACGCGGAGGGTCATGTCGACGACGCCCGGCTGGCCGAGGCGCTGATGGGGCTGCACCGGATCTGCGGCGACGTGGTCTTCCTGGGCAGCTACCCCCGGGCCGACGGAACCCAGCCCACGGTCCCGGTGGGCACCTCCAACGCCGACTACGCCGCCGCGGCCACCTGGCTGCAGCGGCTCAAGGGCTGAGCGGAGCTTTGCACTGAACCTGTCGAAGGGCGCTTCGACAAGCTCAGCGCGCAGCCACGTGCCGCTTCCGCCACGGCCGTCGCAACCGGTCCACCAGCGGTCGTCCGCCGCCGTCGTCGCTCTCAGAATCGGACGCCAGTGTGGCCTGCGGGCCGTGCTTCCCGTTGGTGAGCGCCAGGGCCGCCTCGACTGGGAGGTCACTCTGCGGCGGCCGGGCCAGCAGCGAGTCCCGCGGGATGCGCAACCGCAGCGCGCCCGGCCGGATCTCTGCGGTCATCGTGCTGCACTCGCCGACGGTGTCGCCGTCCATCTGGTAGTGGTCGCGTCCGTCCACCTTGATCGACACCTTGCGACCGGTCAACCGGTCCAGCTGTCGATCCGTGCGCTTCTGCCGGGCCAGCACCTGCGTGGTGAGCCGCACCCAGTCCCGCGCCCCACGCGGCGAGGCGACCAGTAGGTCGAGCAGGCCGTCGTCCGCCCGCGCGGCGGGGATCAGCTGGATCTTGCCCTGCAGGAACCCGACGTTGCCGATCACGATCACGTGGGCCTTGCGGGTGAGCGACGGGCCGTCGTCCACCCGGATGGTCGCCTGCAGCGCCGGGTGCCCGGCATTCTGCGCCGCCGACAGGAAGTACGCCGCGCTGCCCACGGCACGCTTCAGCACCGGGTCGGTGCCCTCCATGATCACCGCGTCGATCCCGATGCCGGCCATCACGGCGAAGTGGTCCTCCGGTCCGCCGTCCACGCTCAGCGCGACCAGGTCGACTTCTTTGTCCAGCCCGTCGAAGGCGACGTCGAGGGCAGCCGCCTCGTCCAGCGGGATGCCGATGTTGCGGGCCAGCAGGTTGCCGGTCCCCGCCGGGATCAGGCCGAACGGTACGCCGCTGCCGGCCAGCCCGGAGCAGATCGCCCGGATCGTGCCATCGCCGCCTGCGCCCAGGACCAGGTCCACGCCCTCGCGTACGGCCTGCTCCGTCATCGCCCGTCCCGGGTCGTCGGTGCTGGTCTCCAGCCACAGCGCCTTGTCCCAGCCGCGGGTGCGCAGTTCGTACTCGACGTGCCGCCGGAACGTCACCCAGTCGGTGACCTTGGTCGGGTTGTAGATCACCGCGGCGCGCTTCCGCCGCTCGACCGGCACCGGCTCGACGGCCCGCGGCCGGGTCATCTCGGTGACCAGGTCGTACCCCACCGGCACCTCGACCCCGCTGGCCAGCAGCGCGAACGTCGCGGTCAGGCCGCCGAGCAGCGCGCCACCGACGATGTCGGTGAGGAAGTGGGCCCCGAGGATCCACTGGTCGACCGCGACGGCGATCACGAGCAGCCCCGCGCCGATCTGCCAGCGCAGGCGGGTCTCCACGCTCTGCCGGGTCACCGCGAAGGTAGCGCCGACCGCGATGCTCCCGGCGACGATGCTGCTCATGTGCCCGGACGGGTACGCGTAGCCCGAGATGCTGATCAGGTTGAGGCCGTCCTCCGGCCGGGCCCGGCTGAAGGCGATGTTGAGCAGCTCGGTGATGCCCAAGGTCGTGACGATGATCAGGCCCAGGGCGACCGCCAGCTGCCGGAGCCGGCGCTGGAACGCCCAGACGGCGATGCCGGCAATGGCGGCGTACGTGACCCCCGGCCAGGTCAGCAGCGAGAACGCCGACGCGATCTGCGCGATGGGGGACAGCGGGTCCAGCGGTGGGGCGACCCAGCGGGCGTCCAGGGTCTGGACGGGGCCGAAGGCGAACGTGAGCCAGGTCCAGCCGACCAGGGCCACCAACAACGCGGCCGCGATCAGGATCGAGGACTTGGTCGGCGGTCGGCGGACCATAGTCCGCCCATCATGGCACCGGCGCGTTCGTCCGTGCGCCAGGTCCTGGCTATCGACGAAGGATCGGTGTCAGTTCCGGTCCCGGTCCGCCGGTAGCTGCGGAACGTCGCGGATGGCCGCGAGGATCGAGGAGCGCAGGGTCGGTGGCGGCGGCTGGCCGACGAGCTCCTTGAGACCCGACAGCGTCTCGCGGAACTCCCGGACGTCGCGCTGACAGTCAGAGCACTCGCGCAGGTGAACCTCGAACGCGGTGCGCTCCTTCGGATTCAGCGAGTCCAGGACGTAGGCGCCCGAGAACTCGTGCTCGTTCAGCGCGCGGCGCGGTTGTGGCTCAGTCATGGTCCACCCCCAGCGTCCGGCACAGCGTGAGCAGCCCGTCGCGCATCTGGGCCATCACCGTGCCCAGCGGAATGTCGAGGTGCGCCGCCACCTGGGGCGGGCTGTAGCCCTCGAAGTACGCCAGCAGCAGAGCCTGTCGCTGGGCCCAGGTCAGCGTCTTGAGCCCTGCGCGCACCCGGATGCTGCCGAAACGTTGCTCGATGACGGCCCAGACCTCATCGATCTCCCGGCTGATGTTGCCTTGGGCCGGCGGCCGGTCGGACGCGGTCTTGCCGGCGTTCGCCCGTACGCGGTCGATGGCTCGCTGGTGCGCGATCGTGATCATCCAGACGAAGACCATGCCCTGGCTCGGGTCGTACCGCCTGGCCTGTCGCCAGACCTCGGCGAAGACCTCCTGGGTCATCTCGGTGGCCTGGGTCGGGGACCGGAGGATGCGCAGGAGAAGCCCGTAGATCCGGGCACCCGCCTTGTCGTAGAGGGTGGCGAGGGCCTCTTCGTTGCCGTTGGCGACCTGGCCGATCAGGGCCTCGAACTCGACGGCCTCCTGCCGCCGCGCCTCCAGCCGCCGCAGGTCGATCGGGCTCGGTGGGGGGAGCCGCCCGGCTGGGCCCGCGCGGCCGTCGTCAGCGCCGTTCGCGCTGCCGGCCCCCGAGTCCATGACCGCCACCTTTCGATAGGTGCGCGTTCCATCGCAACTCTGACCACGACGCGAGACACCCTGGTGAGAGCGGCACGGTCGGAGTAATCGCATGTCTGTCGCCAGGTCGCCTCGCTACGCTGGGCCGGTGATCGATGTCAAGGTGCTACGCACCGACCCCGACCGCGTACGCGCCTCCCAGCGGGCCCGCGGCGAGTCGGTGGCGCTGGTCGACGACCTGGTCGCCGCCGACCAGGCGCGGCGGGACACGATCGCGGCGTACGAGGAGCTGCGGGCCGAGCAGAAGGACCTGGGTAAGCAGCTCGCACGCGCCTCGGGCGAGGAGCGGCAGCTGCTGCTGGCCCGGACCAAGGAGCTGGCGGACCTGGTCAAGAAGGCCGACGCCGCCCAGAGCGAGGTCGCGGTGGCCTTCGACTCGATGCTCCGGCAGGTCGGCAACCTGGTCTTCCCCGACGTTCCGCGCGGCGGCGAGGACGACTACGTCGTGCTCGAGACCCTTGGCAGCCCGCGCGACTTCGCGGCGGAGGGCTTCACCCCGCGCGACCACCTGGAGCTGGGTGCGCTGCTCGGGGCGATCGACGTGGAGCGCGGGGCCAAGGTGTCCGGCTCCCGCTTCTACTACCTGACCGGCGTCGGGGCCGAGCTGGAGCTCGCCCTGGTCAACCTGGCGATGAGCACGGCGATCGGCAACGGGTTCACGGCGATGATCCCGCCGGCGCTGGTCAAGCCGTCCGCGATGGAGGGCACCGGGTTCCTCGGTCAGGCGGCCAAGGACGTCTACCACCTGGAGGCCGACGACCTCTACCTGGTCGGCACGGCGGAGGTACCGCTGGCCGCGTACCACGCCGAGGAGATCCTCGACCCGGCCACGTTGCCGCGCCGCTACGCGGGGTTCAGCCCGAGCTACCGGCGCGAGGCCGGGGCGCACGGCAAGGACACCCGCGGCATCTTCCGGGTGCACTGGTTCGACAAGGTCGAGATGTTCGTCTTCTGCGCACCCGAGGAGGCCGAGGCCGAGCACCAGAAGCTGCTGGCCTGGGAGAAGGAGTTCATCACCGCGCTGGAGATCCCGTTCCAGGTGCTGGAGCTGGCGTCCGGCGACCTCGGGCTGAGCGCCGCGCGGAAGTACGACTGCTACGGCTGGCTGCCCACCCAGGACCGGTACCGGGAGATCACCTCCACCTCCAACTGCACGGAGTTCCAGGCCCGGCGGCTGAACATCCGCTCCCGCTTCGCGAGCGGAACCGGTCCGGTGGCGACCCTGAACGGAACTCTGTGCGCCATGACCCGGACGATCATCATGCTGCTGGAGAACCACCAGCAGGCCGACGGGAGCGTACGCGTACCCGAGGCGCTCCGTCCGTTCCTGGGCGGCCGCGAGGCGCTGACGTCGCGCTGATGGGATCGGAGAATGGCTGGCGGCCCCGGCTGGTCGCCTGCGACGTCGACGGCACCCTGGTCGACCACGATGGTCGGCTGCCCATCGCCGTGGGTGAGGCGATCAACCTGGTGCTGGCGGCCGGGGTGCCGGTCGTGCTGGCCACCGGCCGGTCCTGGCACGGCACGCTGCCGCTGGTCGAGGAGATGGGACTGCCGCCCGGGTCGTCGGTCTGCTCCAACGGCGCGGTGATCGTCCGCTACCCACCGGAGGAGATCGTCAAAGCGGTGACCTTCGACCCGCGGGAAGTGATCAAGCGGGTGGAGGAGTTCGCGCCGGGGACGCTGATCGCGGTCGAGGAGATCGGCCGCGGCTACCGGCTCAACAACCACTTCCCGGGCGGCGACCTGACCGGGGAGATGATCATCGAGGACGTCGAGCAGCTGAGCGCCCGACCGGTGACCCGCATCATCCTGCGCGACCCGACCCGGTCGGACAAGGACTTCGTCGGGCTGGCCCGGCACCTGGGCCTCGACGGGGTGACCTACTTCGTCGGCTGGAGCGCCTGGCTCGACATCGCCCCGGCCGGGGTGAACAAGGCCACCGCGCTGGCGGAGGTGGCGGCCGGTCTGGGCATCCCGGCCGCCGACGTGCTGGCCTTCGGTGACGGTCGCAACGACATCGAGATGCTCCGTTGGGCCGGCCGCGGCGTAGCGATTGGGGATGCTCCGCTAGAGGTGCAAGCGGCCGCGGACGACGTAAGCGTGCCCTTCGCGGACGGCGGGCCGGTCTTCGAGCTCCGCCGCTGGTTCTCGTAGGCGGCGGCTCACTCTGCTGGGGAGAAATCTCAACCGATGGCGACTTTTCACCCCCCCGGGTCGCCGGTCGGAGGGTGAAAACTCGCCACTGGTGGAGTTTTTCCGACCCGCCCGTCAGTCGAAGGAGATGGACCAGCCGGAGCTGCCCGGGGCCAGGCCCGGCCGCGGCCCCACCGAGTCCGCGTACGCCTCGGGCAGGTCGTCGTCCGGCTCCGGGAAGGCGCCGCCCTCGCCGCCGAGCAGGGTCCGGGTCAGGGCTTCGGCGTCGGACAGCATCTCGTCCAGGGCGTGGGAGACGT
>DASQUF010000310.1:0-21294 GCA_035641435.1 Propionibacteriaceae bacterium
GGTCTCGTCCTCTTCCACCGAGCGCCGATCCTGGCGCTGCATCGACGTCTGGTCCCATGTGTGGCCGGGGTCGAACTGGAACTGAACGATCGAGCCAGGCGGGACCCAGAGAGCCTTCGGACCAGTGGAGTCGTGGGGACCAGAAGTGGCCCAAAATCCCTGGCCAGTCCAGGAGCGAGCTGTTACGTCGTCCATCAGGTGCCTAAGGTCGTCGTTGCTCATGGTCATAGTCACGGTTGCATGCCCGTTGACCACAATCAGCGCTGCCATACGTCCCCCTCCGCGTGTGAAAACAGCCTACGGGTGCTCGGATTTGAGGCCAAACCATGATCGTCACCCGCGCCTACATCACCGAGCTCGAGGTCCGCGAGGACCAGCGCCAGATCGTCGGCGTCGCCGTGCCCTACGGCGTCCAGATCCGGGTCGGCCGCTACCTAGAAACCTTCCGCCCCGGCGCGTTCGCCGACCCACCCGCCCGCACCGCTCACCGCCACCCACCCCCGCGACGCCGGCACCCTGCCCATCGGTATCTCGGTCGGCTGACGAGCTGCTGTTCATCGGCTCCCGCGGTGGGATCATGCGCGCCCAGACTTTCCAGCGGGCCGCCCTGACCCGGGCCGCCGAGCAGATTGGCGTCTGCGGATTCCACCCGCACGAGCTGCGGCACACCGCCGCCAGCCTGGCCATCGCCAGCGGGGCCGACGTGAAGGTGGTTCAGCAGATGCTCGGCCACAAGAGCGCCACCATGACGCTCGACCTGTACGGCCACCTGTTCGGCGATCGGCTCGACGTTGTGGCCGACGCGATGGACCTCGCGCGGTCCGCCGCGCTCGCCGATGTGTACCCGCTGTGTACCGGGGCGGAGGTGGTGCCGATGGCCGTCTGAGGGAAATGGTCCCTGACAAGGGGTGAAAGGTGGTAGCCCCGACGGGATTCGAACCCGCGCTACTGCCTTGAGAGGGCAGCGTGCTAGGCCGCTACACAACGGGGCCCCTAGCGTGGTCAACGCGCTTGACCGACCGCGGAAGCCTAGCAACTCCCCCACCGTGAGGCGAACTGCGGGTCCTCCGCGCTCGCTGGGGTACTAGGACTCGAACCTAGACTAACTGAACCAGAATCAGTCGGGCTGCCAATTACCCTATACCCCACTCACGCCGCCGCCGGGTGGTACAGCCGTCGGGACGCGAGGAGCAACTTTACACGGCTCCCCCGCCTCGAACCCAACCCGCTGGTCAACCGCCGCGGCCACGTCGTGCGTTCGCGGACCCGGCAGTCAGGTCACCGGGGTAAGTCCACCCGGTTGCGCTGCCGCAGCACGCGGAACAGCGCGTACGCCAGCACGGCGAACAGCGCGAAGCCACCGACGTCGAAGGCCGCGTCGGCCCAGGTGATCTCCCGAATCGCCTTCAGCGACGCGATCGAGGTGGTCAGGCCGGCGATGCCGTACGCGCAGACGTTGTTCACGATGTGCGCGGCGATCGGCGCCTCCAGCCCGCCGGTACGCCAGACCAGGATTCCGGCCAGCAGGCCGAAAGCGAGCCGGGCCGCGAACAGCGCAGGGTTCTGCACCCCGTGCAGCAGCGCGAACACCACTGCTGAGACGACCACGCCGAACCATGGCTGGGCGACCAGGCTGCCCAGTGCCTGCAGCAGGTAGCCGCGGAAGAAGACCTCCTCCGCGATTGCCTGCAGCGGCGAGGTGAGCAGGATCACCACGAGGAAGCCCCAGAAGCCCGGCTGCTGGCGAAACACCAGGTCCTCGTCGTCGACCAGGCTGGACAGCGCAAGCACCCCGTTCAGGGCCACCACCGCGACGAGCAGGCTGCCGAGCAGGTAGGGCCAGCGGATCCGCGGCTGGACAGAGCTCAGCCACCGCGGCCGCACCTGGTGCACCGCCATCATCAGCACCCAGGCGATCGGGATCAGCGTGGCGATGCCCAGGTTCGTGGCCAGCATGCCCGCCGGCCGTTCGAAGGCGAAGGCCTCGCGGTAGTAGTCGGGATAGGAGTAGTCGCCGGCGGTCAGGGACCAGGACAACATGACCAGAGCCTGGCTGACCACGCCGGTCAGCAGGATGAACATCGACACCCCGAACACCGCGCCCAGCAGCGAGCGCCACCAGACGTAGCTCGCCCCGCGCAGAATCTGCGGGTACGCCGCCCCGTCCGGCGGCAGCACGCCGACGTCGGCCGTCCGGGACGCCGTCACCGTGGCCGGTGGCGACGGGACGGGTCGGGTCGAGGTCGGCCGGGAAGCCGGGCGGTTGCGGCTCCCCGACCGCGAGGCCGGACTCCGCTTGCGGGACTTGGGCACCGACTCAGGCGTCCAGGGCGCCCCGGGCCGCGCCGATCCGGGCCAGGGTCGACTCGCGTCCAAGCAGCTCGATCGACTCGAACAGCGGCGGGGAGATGCGCCGGCCGGTCAGCGCGGCACGGATCGGGGCGAACGCCAGCCGCGGCTTGAGGCCCAGCCGTTCGACCAGGGCGCGCCGCAGCGCGGCCTCGATATCGGTATGCCGGAACTCCGCCAGATCACGTAGCGCCGCCTCCGCCGCCTCGAGGACGGGAACCGAGTCCGCCGTCAGGCCGGCGTCCGGCTCGACCAGGATCTCGGCGTCCTGACGGAACAGAAAGGCCAGCATCTCCACCGCCTCGGACAGGGTGGAGATGCGCTCCTGGATCAGGGGCGTCGCCCTCTCTAGCCGCTCCTGCTGGGCAGGTGTGGGCGGGTCCGCGACCAGGCCGGCCCGGACCAGGAACGGCACCAGCTGCTCGGCCAGCTCCTTGGGATCGAGCAGCCGGATGTGGGAGGCGTTCACGGCCTCGCACTTCTTGGCGTCGAACCGGGCCGGGTTGGCGTTCACTCGGAGGATGTCGAAGGCCTCGACCATCTCGGCGAGGCGGAAGATGTCGCGGTCCTCGGCGATCGCCCACCCGAGCAGGGCCAGGTAGTTGAGCAGCCCCTCGGGCAGGTAGCCCTGCTGCTGGTACTCCGCCAGGCCTGACCCGCGGTCCCGCTTCGACAGCCGGCGGTTGCCCTCCCCTAGCACCGTGGGCAGGTGGCCGAAGGTCGGCGTACGCCCGCTGCCCACCTTGATCGCGGCCAGCGCGTCGTAGAGCACGATCTGCCGCGGCGTGGACGGCAGCAGGTCCTCCCCGCGCAGCACGTGGGTGATCTCCATCAGCGAGTCGTCCACCGGGTTGACCAGGGTGTAGAGCGGCTCGCCGTTGCCGCGCACGATCACGTAGTCGGGCACGTGCGCCGGGGCGAACCGCACCGGGCCGCGCACCAGGTCGTCGAAGTCGATGTCGCGATCGGGGACCCGCATCCGCACCACCGACGGCGTGCCAAGCCGCTCCAGCTCGGCAACTCGGTCCTCCGGCAGGTTGCGGCAGAAGCCGTCGTAACCCGAAGGAGCACCGGCCGGACGGGCCGCCTCCCGGGCCTCGATCTCCTCGCGGGTGCAGTAGCACCGGTAGGCGTGCCCGCCGTCCAGCAGCCGGGCCACCACGTCGCGGTAGATCTCGCCGCGCTCGGACTGGATGTAGGGCGCGTACGGGCCGCCGACGCCGGGCCCCTCGTCCCAGGTCAGGCCCAGCCAGGTGAGTGAGTCGTACAGGCCCTGGTAGGACTCCGGCAGGTTGCGGCCGGCGTCGGTGTCCTCCACCCGCAGCACGAACGTGCCGCCGTAGTGTCGGGCGAACACCCAGTTGAACAGCGCGCTGCGCACGTTGCCGACGTGCAGGTTGCCCGTGGGTGAGGGTGGGAAGCGGACCCGGACCTGCTCCGGCGCCAGGTCGCCCAGCACCCGGGTGTCGTCACGGGTGTTCACACGGGGGTCCCGGTGGCGGAGGCGACGGGGTTGGTCAGCGACCCGATGCCCTCGACCTCCACGGTGACCTCCTGTCCGGCCTCCATCGGGCCGACCCCCTCCGGAGTGCCGGTGAGGATCACGTCGCCGGGCAGCAGCGTGGTGTAGGAGGAGACGTACGCGACGAGCTCGGCCACGGTGAAGATCATGTCCTTGGTGTTGCCGTCCTGCCGGACCTCGCCGTCGACGGTGGTCCGGATCGCCAGGCTGCCGACCTCGTCGAGACTCTGGTGGGTGGTGATCCAGGGCCCCAGCGGGCAGAAGGTGTCGAAGCCCTTGGCCCTCGCCCACTGCTTGTCGCTGCGCTGCAGGTCCCGGGCGGTGACGTCGTTGCCCACCGTGTAGCCGAAGATCACCTCGGGAACCCGGGCGACCGGGACCTCGCGGCAGATCCGTCCGATCACCACGGCGAGCTCGCCCTCGTAGCTCAGCTCCTTACTCACCTTGGGATAGATGATCGACTCGTTCGGTCCGATCACCGCCGTGTTCGGCTTGAAGAACGTGAGCGGGGTGACCGGCACCTCGTTGCCGAGCTCGGCCGCGTGGGCGGCATAGTTGCGGCCCACGCCGACCACCTTGCTCCGCGGGATGACCGGGGCGAGGAGGCGTACGCCGTCGAGCTCCTTGCGCTCCCCGGTCAGCTGGACGGGCATGGCGAGCGGGTCGCCGGTGAGCACCGAGACGGTGTCGGGATGCGACCCGCCGTCGGCCGCCAGCTCGACGATCCCGTACTGGGGGTCGCCGGCAGCGGCGAACCGGGCAATGCGCACCCGCTCAGCGTAGCGGGGCGGAGGCGGGACGCCGGCCCCCCGACCGCCCCGGCCACCTTGTACAGTCCGGCCCATGAGCGCTGGCGGCCCCTTCGACCCCGGGAGGGCAGGCCCCCCCGCGCCCCCCCGGACGTTCGACCCGGTCGAGGTCATCCGGACCAAGCGGGACGGTGGCGAGCTCAGCGACGACGCCATCGAGTGGGTGATCGGCGCCTACACCGCCGGCGAGATGGCCGAGGAGCAGATGTCGGCGCTGGCCATGGCCATCCTCTTCCGCGGCCTGAGCCCGCGCGAGCTGAGCCGCTGGACCCGGGCGATGATCGACTCCGGTGAGCGGCTGGACTTCTCCGCACTGTCCCGGCCGACCGCGGACAAGCACTCCACCGGTGGGGTGGGCGACAAGATCACCCTGCCGCTCGCTCCCCTGGTCGCGGCGTGCGGGGTGGCCGTGCCGCAGCTCTCGGGCCGGGGGCTGGGCCACACCGGGGGCACCCTCGACAAGCTCGAGGGGATCCCTGGCTGGCGGGCGTCGCTCAGCACCGCCGAGATGCTGCAGCAGCTGGAGCAGGTCGGCGCGGTGATCTGCGCGGCCGGGTCGGGGCTGGCGCCAGCCGACAAGAAGCTGTACGCGCTGCGCGACGTCACCGGCACGGTCGAGTCCATTCCGCTGATCGCGTCGTCGATCATGAGCAAGAAGATCGCCGAGGGCACGGGCGCGCTGGTGCTGGACGTCAAGGTCGGCAGTGGGGCGTTCATGAAGACCGCCGAGGACGCGCGGCGGCTGGCCGAGACCATGGTGGGCCTTGGCCGCGACGCCGGGCTCCCGACCGTGGCCCTGCTCACCGACATGACCACCCCGCTGGGCCGGACCGCCGGCAACGCACTCGAGGTCGCCGAGTCGGTCCAGGTGCTGGCCGGGGGCGGGCCGGCCGACGTGGTCAAGCTGACCGTTACCCTGGCCCGGGAGATGCTGGCCGCCGCCGGGCGGGACGACGTCGACCCCGCCGAGATGCTGGCCTCCGGCGCGGCGATGGACACCTGGCGGGCGATGATCCGAGCCCAGGGCGGCGACCCCGAGGCGGCGCTGCCGACCGCGGCCGAGGTGGAGGTGGTCACCGCGGAGACCGACGGCGTGCTGCAGTCCCTCGACGCCATGGCCGTCGGCCTGGCCGCCTGGCGGCTCGGGGCCGGACGGGCGCGGCCCGGCGAGGTGGTCCAGGCCGCCGCGGGGGTCGAGATGCACGCCAAGCCCGGGGACCGTGTACGCGCCGGTCAGCCGCTGCTCAGCCTGCACACCGACACACCGGAGCGACTGCCCCGCGCCCGCCAGGCGCTCGAGGGCGCGTACGTCATCGGCGAGACTGTGCCGGATCCGGTCCCCCTGGTCCTCGGCCGCATCGCCTGACACCGGCAGCGGACCGGTGGTTCCCGGGTATACCCGGAAACCTGGCACTGCACCTACCAAGTTTCGCGGGCACAGTAAGAGTTTCCCGGGTATACCCGGGAAACTGCACCCGTGCAGGGGCAGGGGCTGAGCAGGTCAGAGCGAGTCAGGCAGAGGTGAGCTCGCGAGCCAGCGCGGCGGGCAGGTAGTCGTAGCGGACGAACCGGCGGGTGAAGCTGCCGGTGCCGTGGGAGACCGAGCGCAGGTCGATCGGGTAGCGGGACAGCTCGTGCGCCGGGATCTCGGCGTGGACCACGATGTAGCCCGGCTGCGGCGCCGCCTCGGTGCCGTGCACCTGCCCGCGGCGGCTGCGCAGGTCGGCCAGCACCGAGCCGACCGAGTCCTCGGCCACGGTGATGTCGACGGCATCGATCGGCTCCAGCAGGGCGACGGTGGACTCGTTGGCCGCCTCCCGCAACCCGCTGGCCGCGGCGGTCTGGAACGCCATGTCGGAGGAGTCGACGGAGTGCGCCTTGCCGTCCACCAGCGTGACGCGTACGTCGACCATCGGGTATCCGGCCAGCACGCCCTTCGACATCTGGTTGCGGATGCCCTTCTCCACCGACGGGATGAACTGCCGGGGCACCGCGCCGCCGACCACGCGCTCGGCGAACTGGACGCCGGCGCCCCGCTCCAGCGGCTCGATCTCCATCTGACACACCGCGTACTGCCCATGTCCGCCGGACTGCTTGACCAACCGGCCCTGCACCGTGGTCGGGCGCAGGAACGTCTCGCGCAGCGAGGTGCGGACCGGCTCCACCTCGACCCCGACCCGCCAGCTCTCCCGCAGCGCGGTGAGCAGTTTGTCCACGTGCGCCGGACCCATGGTCCAGAGCACCAGCTGGTGGGTCTCCGCGTTCTGCTCCAGCCGCATCGTCACGTCCTCGGCGACCAGCCGCTGCAGCGCCGAGACCAGCTTCTCCTCCTCGTTACGCGAGGCGGCATGGACAGCAACCGGGAGCAGCGGCTCGGGCAGCAGCCACGGCTCTACCAGCGCCGGCCGGTTCTTGCCGGACAGCGTGTCGGAGGTTTCGGCGGCGGTGAGCTTGGAGACCAGAACCAGGTCACCGGCGATGGCCTGGGGTTTCGGTCGGGTCTCCTCCCCCAGGGGCGCGGCCAGCGGGCCGGCGCGCTCGTCGTCGCTGTCGTGGTCCGGGTGGCCCACGTTGAGGTGAGCGGCGAAGCGCTGCAGATGCCCGGACACGTGTAGCGGCGTGTCCGGACGGAGCCTGCCGGAGAAGACCCGGACCAGGGACAGCCGGCCGACGAACGGGTCGCTGGTGGTACGCACCACCTCGGCGACCAGCGGACCGTCCGGGTCGCAGGTCAGCGGACCAAAGTCCTCTCCCGAGGCCGTCTGCACGGCGGGCAGGGCGGCCGCATCGGGCGGGGGGAACCCGTGCTCGAACAGCTCGTAGAGTTCCTCGATGCCCATCCCGGACGGGGCGTGGGTGGCGACGACCGGGAAGAACCGAGCGGTGGCGATTGCCGCGCGCAGGTCGGTGGCCACCATCTCGAACTCGATGTCCTCGCCGTTGAGGTGCCGCTCCAGCAGTACCTCGTCCTCGGACTCCTCGATGATCGACTCCATCAGCGGACCCCGCCGCTCCTCGATCAGCGCTGCCTCCTCCGCGTCGGGCCCGCGGACGGTGGGCGTGCCGTCGCGGTAGTCGGTCACCGTGCGACGCAGCAGGTTGACCAGCCGGGCCAGGCTGCGCCCGGAGAGCAGCGGGATGTCGGCCGGCTGGGCGCCGCCGAAGGCCCGCTGGCAGCGGGCCACTGTCTCATCGAAGTCGGCCCGGGCCTGCTCGAGCTTGGTCACCGCCACGGCCCGGGGCATCCCGGCCACCGCGCACTCCCGCCACAGCAACCGGGTGGCCTCGTCGATCTCGTCGCAGGCCGAGACCACGAACAGCACGGCGTCGGCGGCCCGCAGCCCGGCGCGGACCTCGCCGACGAAGTCGGGGTGGCCCGGGGTGTCGACCAGGTTGACGTGGATCGGCCCGCTGGTCACCGAGGCGGCCCGCAGCGACGTGGACGCGACCGGTTCGCCGCGGGAGTGCCGGCCCGGCGTACGCGCGGTGACCAGGCGCTCGAACAATGAGGTCTTGCCCGACGAGGCCGAACCGACGAGGACGACGTTGCGGATCTGCTGCGGGCGCTCCGGACCCTCCGACCCGGTCCCGTTGGCGTCATTGCCCATGTTCCACCTTCTCGTCGCCGCGTCCCCGAGACAACCCCTCGATGCGCATTGCCGAGCCGGTCAGACGCTGATCGACTCGCGCACCGCGGCGGCCCGATGCGGCCCCGGCCCGGGCGCGTGAACCAGGCCATAGATATAGGCGTCGCAGAGGGCCTCCCAGGAGGCCTCGATGATGTTCTGCCCGACCCCGACTGTGGTCCAGGCCCGCTGACCGTCGGTGGTCTGGATGAGTACGCGGACCGTCGCGTCGGTGCCGTGGCCCTGGTCCAGGATGCGCACCCGGTAGTCGATCAGCTCGAAGTCCTCGACGACTGGGTACGGAGTGCGCAGGGCGTTGCGGACCGCGTGGTCGAGGGCGTTGACCGGCCCGTTGCCCTCCCCCACCACCCGCTGCTGCTCACCCAGCGCGGTGATCCGGACGGTGCATTCGGTGTCGGTCTCGGAGACGCCGAGCTCGTTGGGGACCGACTGGGTGAAGACGCGCCAGGACTGGACGGAGAAGTACTCCGGCAGCTGGCCGAGCTCCCGACGCAGCAGCAGCTCGAAGCTCGCGTCTGCCGCCTCGTAGGTGTAGCCCGCTGCTTCCGCGTCCTTCACCCGGTCGGTGATCCGCGCCGCGAGGTCGCGGTCGGACAGGTCGAATCCCAGCTCCGACCCCTTGATCTGGATATTCGCCCGACCGGCCATGTCGGACACCAGCATGCGCATGTCGTTGCCGACCAGTGCGGGGTCGATATGTTGATAAAGGTTGGGGTCGACCTTGACCGCGCTGGCGTGCAGGCCCGCCTTGTGGGCGAACGACGACAAGCCAACATAAGGCTGACGAGCGCTGGGTGGCACGTTCGTCACCTCCGCGATCGCATGCGCGAGGCGGGTCACCTCGCGCAGCGAGCCGGCCGGAAGCAGCGGCCAGCCGTACTTGAGCTCCAGGTTGGCGACGACCGAGACCAGCTCGGCGTTGCCGGTCCGCTCGCCGTAGCCGTTGACCGTGCCTTGGACGTGCATGGCTCCGGCGTCAACAGCGGCGAGGGTGTTGGCCACCGCGCAGCCGGTGTCGTTGTGGGCGTGGATGCCCAGGTTGACGCCGATCTCGGTAGCGGCGGTGACGATCTCGCCGACCCACGGCGGCAGCATCCCGCCGTTGGTGTCGCAGAGCACCACGACCTCGGCGCCGGCCTCCGCGGCCGTGCGCACGGCCTCGAGGGCATAGGCGGGGTTCTCCCGGTAGCCGTCGAAGAAGTGCTCGCAGTCCACGAACACCTTCATCCCCTCCCGGCGGAGGTGGCGGACGGTGTCGGTGATCATCGCCAGGTTCTCCGCCAGGGTGGTGCGGAGCGCCTGGGTGACGTGCCGGTCGTGGCTCTTGGCCACGATGCAGGCGTAGGGGGCCCGCGACTCGCGGACCGCGGCCGTGAGCGGGTCATCGGCCGCCTTCATGCCCACTCGGCGGGTGAAGCCGAACGCCACCAGTGAGGCGTTGGAAAGCGGCACGGCGCCGTCCGCCATGGCCGAGAAGTACGCGGTATCGCCCGGGTTGGCGCCCGGCCAGCCGCCTTCGATAAAGTTCACGCCGAGCTCGTCCAGCAGACAGGTGATGGCGAGCTTGTCGCTGACCGAGAGGTTTAGCCCCTCCTGCTGCGACCCGTCGCGCAGGGTGGTGTCGAACACGTGAAACTCGGCCGGCTTGGCGCGGAGCTGGGAGAACATCGCGATCCTTCGGTAATTGGTTTGGTGTCCTGGCATGAAAAAACCTCCGGTCCCAGGGACAGGAGGTCAGCGCGCCGAAGCAGACTTCAGCGCGCTAGTCAATAATCACCGCCAGAAACGACATGGGGACAGTGTTGCCTAGATTCGCCGATTTGGCCAGCCCAGGCTGCGATGCCGTCGCTCAACGCCATTGGTCGCGGTGCCGCTCCTGGTCAGGGTCGCCCCGGAGGTCGTCCTCGGCGGCCGATCGAGGTGCCTCGTCGTCATGGGCCCGCGGCGCCCCTGTCGACCCGATGGCGGGGTCGGGCCGGTCCGACGGCTCCGCGTCACGCTCCTGCTGCAGGGCGAGCGAGCGGGCCTGCTTCTTGCGAATCTTCTCCCGCTCCTCCTCGATCGCCGACTCCCGCCCGATGACCAGCCGCGACAGGTAGCCGCCGGTGCCGATGATCACGAACAGCGGCCACGGGAAGATCATGTCCCCGGTGCTGATCATGCTCCAGATCCAGATGGTCAGACAGACCAACGACGGCACCAGCATGCCGGCGAGAGCCTGGCGGCGGCGCTCGTAGTACTGGGCAAGCGCGCGGCGGTTGATCTCCTCCTGGCCGGCGTAGACCAGCGATGACCGAGACTCCGTCTCCCGGGTCGGCATCAGATCGGCGACGATCGGCAGCAGGTCGCCCAGCAGCCTCGTCTCCTGCACCTCGGTCAGCCGGGCGTCCATCTCGTCCCTGGTCAGCCGGCCGTCGGCGTACGCCTCGCTGACCGCCTCGCGGACGATGTCCCGGTCGCGGTCGCCGGCGCGTAGACCCTGGTTGTCGCGCACCCGAGGATCACGGCCGAACGAGGACCAGAACCGGCCCGCGTCCTGGCTGTCCGAGCCCATGCGATCGAGTCTAGCGAGCGGGATGGATGGCGACCGGCGACGCAGGTCGCCGCGCCGGATGGGCGGCGGGCGCTCAGAGAACCCGGCGAAGCCAGCCGTGGGTGTCCTCGGCCCGGCCGTACTGGATGTCCAGCAGGTTCTTGCGCAGGGCCGCGGTGGTCTCCCCCGTCTCGCCGCCGCCGACGACGTAGGTCCCATCTTCGTCCTTGAGCATCCCGATGGGCGTGATCACCGCAGCGGTACCGCAGGCGAACAGCTCGGTCACCTGCCCGGAGGAGATCCCGTCGACCAGCTCGGCGATGGCGATCTTGCGCTCGATCGGCGTCAGCCCGAACTCGGCGGCCAGGCTCAGGATCGACTCCCGGGTCACCCCTTCCAGGATGGAGCCGGTGAGCCCCGGGGTGAGCAGCTCGCGGTCGGCCGTTACCACGTACACGTTCATCCCACCCAGCTCCTCCAACCAGGCGTGCTCGGCCGCGTCGGCGAACATCACCTGGTCACAGCCGTTTGCCGCGGCCTCCTGCTGAGCGACCAGGCTGGCCGCGTAGTTCCCACCGCATTTGGCGGCCCCGGTCCCGCCCGGGGCGGCGCGGGTGTAGCGGGTGGTGATCCAGATGCTCACCGGGCGCAGGCCGGAGGCGAAGTACGGCCCGGCCGGGCTGGCGATGCAGCAGTAGGTGACCCGTTGCGCGGCGCGGACGCCGAGGAAGGCCTCCGAGGCGAACATGAACGGCCGCAGGTAGAGGCTCTGCTCGGCGGCACTCGGGACCCACGCGGCGTCGGCCGCGACCAGGGCGTCCAGGCTGGCCAGGAAGTCCGCGGCCGGCAGCTCGGGTAGGGCGAGCCGGGCGGCCGAGCGGGCCATCCGGGCCGCGTTCTGGTCCGGCCGGAACAGCCAGACGCTGCCGTCGGCGTGTCGGTAGGCCTTGAGACCCTCGAAGATCTCCTGGGCGTAGTGCAGCACCGCGGTCGCCGGGTCGAGGGAGAACGGTCCGTACGGGATGATCGCCGAGTCGTGCCAGCCGTCGGCGGCGGTCCAGGTGGCCACGGCCATGTGGTCGCTGAAGTGGACGCCGAAGCCGGGGGCCTCCAGGATCGCCTGCCGGTCGGCGTCGCTGCGCGGACTGGGATGGGGACGGACCTCGAACGACAGACTCACGATGCGGCCTTCACTAGGGACGACGGATGGGTTGAGACCGAGCGGGGCGGGAGAACCGCGACGGATACGATGCGCCGGTGACCGAGGTGACCCGTCCTGCTCCGACCCATCCTGGCACCGACTCCCCGAGTTTCGACCTTGCGGTCATTGGCGGCGACGGGATCGGCCCGGAGGTGATCGCCGAGGGGCTCAAAGTGCTCGACGCGGTCGCCGGTCCGGGTGTCTTCGCGCTGACCCACTACGACCTCGGCGCCGAGCGCTGGCTCCGCACCGGCGAGGTACTGCCCGACTCCGTGCTGGCCGAGCTGGACGCGTGCGACGCGATCCTGTTCGGCGCGGTCGGCGCCGCTCCGGGCGACACGACCGTGCCCAGCGGCCTGCTCGAGCGGGGCCTGTTGCTCAAGCTGCGGTTCGCGTTCGACCACTACGTCAACCTGCGGCCCAGCCGGCTCTTCCCGGGCGTGTCCACCCCGCTCGCGGCGTCGGTGACCGACGGTCGCGAGATCGACTTCGTGGTGGTCCGGGAAGGCACTGAGGGCCTCTACTGCGGCAACGGCGGCGTGGTTCGCATCGGGACCCCCGCCGAGATCGCCACCGAGGTCAGCATCAACACCGCGTACGGGGTGGAGCGGGTCGTCCGGGACGCGTTCGAGCGGGCCACGCGGCGTCGTAACCAGCTGACCCTGGTGCACAAGCACAACGTGCTGGTGAACGCCGGCGGGCTGTGGAACCGGCAGTTCCAAGCCGTGGCCGCCGAGTACCCGGGCGTGACCACCGACTACCTGCATGTGGACGCGGCGACTATCTTCCTGGCCACCGATCCGGCGCGGTTCGACGTGATCGTCACCGACAACCTGTTCGGCGACATCCTCACCGATCTGGCCGCGGCGGTCACGGGCGGGATCGGTCTCGCGGCCAGCGGCAACGTCAACCCGACCCGCAGCCACCCGTCGATGTTCGAGCCGGTGCACGGCTCGGCCCCGGACATCGCCGGCCGTGGGGTGGCCGACCCGACGGCCGCGATCCTGTCGGTCGGGCTGCTGCTTGATCATCTGGGGCTTTCGGAGGAGGCGGGACGGATCGAGAAGGCGGTTGTCGCGGACATCGCCGGACGTACTCCGGGCACGCCGCGGTCGACCAGCCAGGTCGGAGATGCCATCGCGGCGAGCGTCTAGCTCGTTCGGTTTGAACCGGACCGGGTGTGGTTCAGCGGTTCGGGGTGGGAGTTTCGGCCTTGGTCGGGTCGGAGCTGAGAATCGCGGGTACGACGGAATGCTCCTTACGGGCGCGCCGCCGGGGCCGCAGCCCCTGGGCCTGCGGCCGACGGTCCTCAGGGACCGTCCACACGTCCGGATACATCTCGTACATGGTCCGAAATACTAGGACGCACGACTATCTCCACACCCGAGTACTGGAGCCACATTCCACATCCTGGACCGCTTCGCTCGCCTTCGCCGCCTTGGCAGACTGTGGAGGTGAGCGCTCCTCCAGACCTGCCTGACCTGGTGGTCCGCGCCCTCCGCCTCTCCCTGGAGCGGGGCTACGTCCAGGCCTCCCGCACCGAGACCGGCCGGCTGCTGGCCACCCTGGCCGCGACGCGCAGCGGCACTATCGCCGAGTGCGGCACCGGCTGCGGCGTAGGTGCGGCCTGGCTGCGCAGCGGAGCCCCGAAGTCGACCCGGGTGATCACCGCCGAGCTGGATCCCGCGCTGGCCCACGGCGTGATGGACATGTTCGCCGGCGACGACATCGACGTGATGCACGCCGACTGGAGCAGCCTGACCGAGCACGGGCCGTTCTCGCTGATCTTCATGGACGCCGCCAGCGCCAAGAGCTGGCCCCGGGAGCAGATCGTCGACCTGCTCGACTCCGGCGGAATGATAGTGCTGGACGACTTCGTGCCCTGTGCCACCTGGCCGCCGCTCGAGCGCGGCCGCGTGGACGCCCTGCGTCTTGACTGGCTGGCCGACGACCGTTTCACCAGCGTCGACGTGATGGTTGCCGAGGACACCTCGGTGATCATCGCGGTGAAGAGGTAGTCGGGCGGCGGTTTGGCGTTGACTGCTCTCGTCACCCATCCTTTGCTCGTGGGTAGGCGGCGGCAGAAGGCCTTCCGGGTCCTGGCTGGCATCGCGATGATGGCAGGCTTCGTGCTGATCGCCTTCGCCATCCTGACCCGGTACGCCGGCACCTGGGGTGTGCCGTACTTCGGCTTCACCTCCGACCGCGGCTCGCAGTGCACCAACAATCTCACGGGCTACGTATGCGAGCCGACGACACTGGCTGAGGTGGAGTTCTACGCCGACCTGGACCTGCCGGACGACACCCGGGTGGTCGAGGGCGTCTACCGGTCCACCCACGACTACGAGCTCGACGCCCTCCTCGAGGTCCCTGCCGCCAGCGCGCCCTCGGCCCTGAAGAGCTTGAACGAGGCCTTCGGCCCGTGTCTGCGCAACTACCCGTCACCCTTGAACACCGAAGGCGTCACCACACTCTGCACCATGGCCACGGTGGATGCCGTCGCCGAGTCGGGGGAACCGGCCAGCCGGCTCTACGTGGTCGGTACCGGCGTCCGCGAAGACGGCTCGCGCCCGATCTACATGACGATCCGCTCGCGGTAGCTCGGCTCCTTTAGCTGGTTCTGCACGCTCGCCCGGGGACGATCCCGCGAACTCTGCGGGGCGTCGGTCAGGTCCGCGTAGACCTCAGCCATGCCCGGCGTTGAGACTCAAGATCTTTAGCCCGCCGAGCCCGCGGGATCGCTCTGACGTGTGCGGGGGCCCGACTCCGCTCACTCTCCCGCCCGGATTCGGGTGCAGGTTGCTGCAGACCGCGGCCCCGAAACCGCCAGCAACCTGCAGCAGAACCCGCATCCACCCGGATTCGAGGGGCAGCCGCAGTCCGCCGCGACCACAGTTGCCCCGGACCTTCAAAGAGAGGGACGCGCTCAAGTGACAGCAGGCGGCCGGCCTCGGAGACCGCCCGCCGGCGAACCACCTAGAGAGTCAGCGAGCGGCCGTGCCCTCCACGTAGTCGTCGTCATGCGACTTCACCCACGACATCAGGTCGCGGAGCTGATGCCCGACTGCCTCGATCGGATGCCGCTCCCCCGCCCGACGCAGGTTGGTGAACTCCGGAGCGCCGGCGTCCTGGTCGTCGATGAAGCGCTGGGCGAAGGCGCCGCTCTGCACGTCGGCGAGAACGGCCTTCATGTTCTCCTTGACGTGGGCGTCGATCACCCGCGGTCCGGAGACGTAGTCGCCGTACTCCGCGGTGTCAGAGACGCTCCAGCGCTGCTTGGCGATGCCGCCCTCGTACATCAGGTCGACGATCAGCTTCAGCTCGTGCAGGCACTCGAAGTAGGCGACCTCGGGCTGGTAGCCGGCCTCGGTCAGGGTCTCGAAGCCGGCCATGATCAGCGCACTGGCCCCGCCGCAGAGAACGGCCTGCTCCCCGAACAGGTCGGTCTCGGTCTCTTCGGTGAAGGTGGTCTTGATCCCTCCGGCCCGCAGCCCGCCGATGGCCTTGGCGTAGGACAGCGCGAGGTCCCACGCCTTTCCGCTGGCGTCCTGCTCGACGGCGACCAGCACCGGCACGCCCCGACCCTCGGCGTACTCCCGGCGCACCAGGTGCCCGGGTCCCTTGGGGGCGACAAGCGCCACGTCGACGCCCTCGGGCGGAGTGATGTAGCCGTAGCGGATGTTGAAGCCGTGGGCGAAGAACAGGGCGTCGCCGGCAACCAGGTTCGGCTCGACGGCCTCGGCGTACAGCTTGCGCTGCGCCGGGTCCGGCACCAGCACCATGATCAGGTCGGCCTCCTCGCAGGCCTCGTACGGGGTGAGCACCCGCAGGCCCTGAGCCTCCGCCTTGGCCCGGCTGCGGCTGTTCTCGGCGAGGCCGACGCGTACGTCGACCCCGGAGTCGCGAAGCGACAGGGCGTGGGCGTGACCCTGGCTGCCGAAGCCCAGGACGGCGACGTTGCGCCCCTGGATCAACGACAGGTCGGCATCGGAGTCGTAGAACATCTGTGCGGGCACGGCGTTTCTCTTCCTGGTCTGGAAAGGGCGGATGCGGAGGTCAGGCTAGCGGGTGACGGCCTTCAGCCGGTCGCCTCGTTGGGCACGGTCGGTGAGGGAGCGGTTGCCGCGGCCTAGGGCGACCAGCCCGGACTGGACCAGCTCGCGGATGCCGTACGGCTCGAACAGGTCCAGCAGGGCGGCCAGCTTGGCCGGACTGCCGGTGGCCTCGACGGTGATCACGTCGGCGGTCAGGTCGACCGCCTTGGCGCCGAACAGGCCGATGATCTCGATCAGCTGGCCGCGGGTCTCGGCGGTGGCCTTGACCTTGACCAGGATCAGCTCGCGCCGGACAGCGGCGCTGGGATCGAGCTCGACGATCTTGAGCACCTCGATCAGCTTGTTGAGCTGCTTGGTGATCTGCTCCAGGACCACGTCGTCCACGTTGACCTGCAGCGTGATCCGCGACATCTCCGGAGACTCGGTGGGCCCGACCGCGAGGGACTCGATGTTGTAGCCGCGGCGAGAGATCAGGCCGGCAATCCGGGCGAGGACACCAGGCTGGTTCTGGACCAGCACACTCAGGGTGTGCGTGTTGGGCACGGTGGCCGTCACAGCTGTTCCTCGTCCCAGGCCGGGGCCATGTCGCGGGCCACCTTGATGTCGTCGTTGCTGGTGCCGGCGGCGACCATCGGCCAGACCATCGCGTCCTTGTGCACCACGAACTCCACCACCACCGGCACGTCGTTGATCGACAGAGCCTTCTCGATCGTCGGGTCCACGTCCGCCGGCTCCTCGGCCCGCAGCCCGACACACCCCATCGCCTCGGCCAGCTTGGGGAAGTCGGGAATGCGGTTCGTCTTCAGGTCGGTGTTGGAGTAGCGGCTGCCGTAGAACAGCGTCTGCCACTGCCGCACCATGCCCAGGCTCTGGTTGTTGATCACCGCGATCTTGACCGGGATGCCCTCCAGGGCGCAGGTGACCAGCTCCTGGTTGGTCATCTGGAAGCAGCCGTCGCCGTCGATCCCCCAGACGATCGCGTCCGGCCGGCCGACCTTGGCCCCCATCGCGGCGGGCACGCAGTAGCCCATGGTGCCGAGCCCGCCGGAGTTCAGCCAGCGGCCCGGCAGCTCCCAGGGCAGGAAGTGCGACGCCCACATCTGGTGCTGCCCGACCCCGGACGCGTAGTACGCGTCCGGTCCGGTGATCTCTCCGATCCGCTTGATCACGTGCTGCGGGGAGAGCGAGCCGTCGCTGGGCAGGTCGTACCCCGTGGGGTAGCGCCGCTTGAGGTCGGCCAGGTAGCGGACCCACTCCCCGATCTCCAGGCTGCCCTCGGCGCCCCGGAGCAGCGTGGTCAGCTCCGCGATGACGTCCTTGGCGTCGCCCACGATCGGCACGTCGGCGACGCGGTTCTTGGAGATCTCCGCCGGGTCGATGTCGGCGTGGATGATCTTGGCCAACGGCGCGAAGGTGGACAGCTGTCCGGTCACCCGGTCGTCGAACCGGGTGCCCAGGGCGATCAGCAGGTCGCTGCGCTGCAGCGCACCGACCGCCGCCACGGTGCCGTGCATACCGGGCATGCCCATGTTCTGCGGGTGGGAGTCGGGAAAGAGCCCGCGGGCCATGAGGGTGGTGACCACGGGAATGCCGGTCAGCTCGGCGAGCTCCTTGAGCTCGGCCCAGGCCCTGGCCTTGAGCACCCCGCCGCCGACGTAGAGCACCGGTCGCCGGGACTGCAGGATCAGCTTGCCCGCCTCACGGACCTGCTTGCCGTGCGGCTTGCTGATCGGGTGGTAGCCCGGCAGGTCGAGGCTGCGCGGCCATTCGAACCGGGTTCGGGCCTGCAGGGCGTCCTTGGTCACGTCGACCAGCACCGGACCGGGCCGACCGGTACCGGCGATGTGGAAGGCCGAGGCGACCGCCGGCGCGATGTCCTCCGGCTTGGTCACCAAGAAGCTGTGCTTGGTGATCGGCATCGTGATGCCGCGGATGTCCGCCTCCTGGAAGGCGTCGGTGCCGATCGCGGCGCTGCCGACCTGGCCGGTGATGGCCACGATCGGGACCGAGTCCATGTGCGCATCGGCGATCGGGGTCACCAGGTTGGTCGCTCCGGGTCCCGACGTGGCCATGCAGACGCCGACCTTGCCGGTCACCATCGCGTACCCTTCGGCCGCGTGCCCGGCGCCCTGCTCGTGGCGCACCAGGATGTGCCGGACCTTCTCGGAGTCGAACAGCGGGTCGTACGCGGGGAGGATCGCGCCGCCCGGGATGCCGAAGACTACTTCGGCGCCCACCTGCTCGAGCGATCGGACCAGCGACTGCGCGCCGGTCACCTGGTCGGCGGGGTCCGTTCCGGACATCTCGGCCACTCCTGTGTGTCGGCCCGGGTCCCTTCCAAGGTCCCGGGGAGGATGTTACGCCTGTGCTCGTCGGGCCGGTCGGCCAACAAAAAACCCCCGCTGCCGGTGGCAGGCGAGGGAGCGCGTCGGTTGATCTTAGGTCAGCCGACACGCCTGGTTACGAGGACGATCGTGGGGGTGAGCACGAAGTCACTGTAGCCGCACCACCCGGGCCTACCGAACCGACGTCTTGCCATCCGGAAGGAAGCTAGGCCCTCCGACTTTCTACCCGGCGATCGGGTCGACCTGCTCGGCCGGCGGCGGGAAGAACATCGGCCAGCGTATCGATCCCGAACTCAACGCGCCCGGTTACTACTGGCTTTCGCTCTGTCCGCGGACGGAGTTCCGTCGAGCGCCCGATTGATCAAGATCGCCTGAAGCACGGTACTCGCAGCCCGTAGAGCGTGATGTCGGTGCTGCCTCCGCTGGCGACGGTGCGCCTTCGGACCCACGTAAGGTCGCCGAGTGAGGTTGATGACCGCGGTGACGAGCCTGGTCGTACTGCTGGCCGGGTGTTCGGCCGACCCGGTGGCGCCGACCACTCCCTCCGACTCTCCGGCCTCGACCGTCGCGCCGCCGATCATGACCCCGACGGCCAGCCCGAGCCCGACAACCAGCCCGAGCCCTACGCCCACTCCTACGGCGACCCGACGGCCGGCCCGTGTCGACGCGGACCGGGTGCTCCGCGACATCGACACCCTGGCCGTTGGCATCGGCCCGCGGGAGGCGACTTCGCGTCGTTACGCACGGGCCGCCGACTGGGTCGAGCGGCGCTTCAGCAGTCTGGGCTACCGGGTTCGTCGGGAGACCGTCCGGGTCCCGGCGGGCAACTCCTGGGGGGTGCCGGTCCGCGCCGGCACGTCGGTGAACGTGATCGCGGAGCGGCCGGGCTTCGACCGCGAAGCCGAGCACGTCGTGGTCGGCGCCCACCTGGACACCGTGCCCCAGGCCCCGGGCGCGGAGGACAACGCGTCCGGCGTCGCCATCTTGTTGGAGCTGGCCCGGCTCACCGCGGCGGCCCCGCCGGAGGTGCCGGTGCGGTTCATCGCCTTCGGCGCCGAGGAGCCGCGGGGATCCGGCGACGCCCTGCACCACTTCGGATCCCAGCAGCACGTGGCCGACCTGTCCCGCGCCGAGCGGGCGGCCATCGCCGGCATGATGTCGCTGGACCGGGTCGGCGTCCGGGCGGACTACGTCCCGGTCTGCCAGGGCGGGCCGGACGGCACCCGGTTGCGCGCCGCCGTTCGCCGAGCAGGAAGCCGGGCTGACATCGCCACCCGAGCCTGCGAGAACCGCACCAGCGACCACTGGTCGTTCGAGAAGGCCGGCGTCCCGGCGATCCGGCTGGGCAGCATCCCGTATCCGGCGTACCACTCCCGGCGGGATCTCCCGGGGGTGGTGAGCCGGAACCAGCTGGATCGGGTCGGGCGGCTCGCCTGGTCCTGGCTCAGCGGTCTGAGCTGATGGGCCCTGAGCCTGTCGAAGGGCTATGAACCGGCCCCTCGACCGGCTCACGCGCAAGGTGGCTACGCAGGTAGCCGGCCACTTCCTCGGCGCCGGCGTGCTCGGCCCAGCCCAGCGGGGTCGAGTGGTGTTCCGGGTCCTCCCGTTGCGGATCGGCCCCCAGGCCGACCAGCAGGCGGACCATCGGGAGGTCGCCGTTGTAGGCCGCCAGGTGCAAAGGGGTCGTCCGCCCAGCGCCGTGCACGCTGAACCCCGCCTCGACCAGTAGCCGGACCGCCTCGGCGCGGCGCAGGTCGACGGCCTGCTCGACGGCACCCGGTCGACGCCGGACCGCCGCCGCCGACACGGCTGGCCCCGCCTGCCGGACGGCCTCCGCGTCTTCACCGAGAGCCGCAGCCAGGAACCGGTCGACGGCATCGATCGGGAAACGGGGTGGCCGGGCACCAGCCGCGGAAAGCAGAGCAGCGATCTCCGTACTGCCGGTGTACACCGCCCACTCGTACGCCGTGCGGTCCTCGTGCGTCGGGTGGCCGCTGCCGGGGACGTTCGGGTCGACGCCGTTGGCCAGCAGAAGGGCCACCCGGTCCGTCCGGCCCTGCGCGACGGCCCAGATCAGCTGGTCAGCGAGCATCTCCGCGGGCCTCTGCTGCCTCTCGCCGAGGCGGGTTCGCCACGGCCCGCCGGAGCCGCGGCCGAGGCCGTGCGCAAACAGCAGCCGGAGATGCGCGTTCGACGCCTCGAACATCCGGTTGTACAGGGTCTGGCCGTCGTTCGGGTCGGCCCCGGCCTCGAGCAGCAGCCCGGCCAGCGCGGCGGCGTGCTGGTGGGGCGGCTGGTTGGCCCGGTCCTCACCGCCGCCGAATGCCCCGGCCAGCGCGGTGAACGGCGGCGTCAGCCCTTCCCAGAGGTAGCCGGCGTTCGGGTCGGCGCCGGCGTCGAGCAACCGCCGAGCACACTCGAGGCTGGACCGGCCGGGTGGTGCGTCGGGGATCCGGCTGAAGCACAGGTACAGCAGGGGCGGCCACTGGTGTGGTCCGCCTTCGGCGTTGGCCGCCGCCGGGTCCGCGGTGAGGAATCGACTGAGGTCGGACACCGAACCGGTCGCGGCCGCGGTGAGGATATTGGCGCCAGCGAGCTCCGGATCCTCGACGAGAGCGGCGGTCGCCCGGGCGGGCCGGACCTGGGCGTCGGCCCCGTAGCTGAGGCAGCCGAGCCGGAGTAGCTCGTCGGCGGGGTCGGTCTGCTCCGGCAGCTGGTGCGGGTTACGGCGCCACAGCTCGACCAGCCGGAGGTGTTCGCGCAGCCTGGGCCAGCTGGGGAAGTCGTAGGCCCGGGCCAGCGCCAGCTGAGCGTCGGCCAGCCGTAACCGGCT
>DASQUF010000311.1:0-14217 GCA_035641435.1 Propionibacteriaceae bacterium
CGAGCTCGCCAGTGCGGATCGGTCGGTGCTGCTGCTCGACCGAGAGCCCCTCGACTCGCTGGGCGGTGATCATGGACGGCCTGCTGCGGTTGCGGCTCGGTGAGGGTGACCCCGACTTCGGGGCGGTCATCGACACCGTGGTCGAGACGGGCCGGCTGGACCCGCTCGACGAGGGCGGCTTCAGCGGCTACGTGCACCGACCGGCCGAGCTGCAGGCCGAGGCGGCCGAGGCTGGGTTGCGGGAGACGGCGTTGTTGTCGATCGAGGGACCGGCGGCCTACCTGGTGGACGTCGACGAGCGCTGGGCCAGCCCCGCAGCCCGAAACCTCGTGCTCGACGTGGCCCGCCGCCTCGAGTCGGTGCCCGAGCTGGCCGGCATGGGATCGCACCTGATGCTGGTGGCCGAGCGGAGGGGCTGAGCCATGCCCGAGCAGCGCAACCCGGACCTGTATACCGGCGCCGCCGCGCACTACGTCATCGGCCGGGTGGCCTACCCGCCCGAGCTGGCCGAACGGATCGCTGGCGAGCTGGACCTCGACGGTTCCGGGCGGCTGCTGGACGTGGGCTGCGGTCCCGGCTCGCTGACCCTGCTGCTGGCCGATCGGTTCGACGCAGCGGTCGGCGTCGATGCCGACGCGGGGATGCTTACCGAGGCGGAGCGGCTGGCCTCGGCGGCGGGAGTACCCAACGTGTCCTGGCGCCGGTTGTACGCGGAGGACCTCCCCGCCGATCTAGGCACGTTCCGGCTGATCACCTTCGCCCAGTCCTTCCACTGGATGGATCGGCCGCGGGTGGCGGCGGCGGCTCGCGGGATGCTCACTGCCGACGGCGCCTGCGTGCACGTCCATGCCACCACCCATCGGGGCATCGACACCGATGCCGCGCTGCCGTTCCCGGCCCCGCCGTACGAGGCTCTGGACGAGCTGAGCCGCCGCTTCCTTCCTCCGCCACCGACCCGGTCAGGTGGGCCGGATACCAGCGGGGAGTCGGAGGTCTACCGCGCCGCCGGCTTCTCCGGCCCGACCTCGATCACGGTGCCCCGCCCGGTGGTGACGCGGACGGTGGACGAGATCGTCGCCGCCCATCTCTCGTTGTCCAGCTCGACCCCGCACCTGTTCGGGGACCGGCTCGACGCCTTCGTGGCCGAGGCTCGCGACCTCTTGCACCAGAGCAGTCCGACCGGTGTGTTCAGCGAGCAGCTGCGCGAGATCGCCGCCGACATCTGGTGGAGGTAGGTCCTACCCTAACCTCATGATCAACGTCGGCGCCTCGTCCGACCTGGAGCGCCTGGCCGGCTTGCTGAGTGCCACCGGTTCCACCATGGAGCTCCGCTCGCCCATGACCGGCACCCGGATCGGCGAGCTCCCCACCTCGACGCCGGCGGACGTGATCGCCGCCGCCGACCGCGCACGGAGCGCGCAGACCGCCTGGGGGGAGCGACCGGTCGAGGAGCGGGCGGAGCTGCTGCTCGCGTACCACGACGCGGTGCTCGACCATCGCGACGCGCTGATCGACCTGGTCCAGACCGGCGGCGGCAAGGCCCGGATCAGCGCCACCGAGGAGGTGCTGCACGTCGCGCTGACCGCGCGCTACTACGGCCGGACCGCCCGGCGCTACCTGCATCCCGAGCGCGGCTCCGGCTTGATCCCGATCCTCACCCGGGTCGAGCGGCACTACGTGCCCAAGGGACTGGTGGGGGTCATCGGCCCGTGGAACTACCCGCTGACCATGGCGATCTCCGACGGCCTGGCCGCGCTGGTCGCCGGCAACGCGGTGCTGCTCAAGCCGGACCAGCAGACCCCGCTGGTCGCGCTGGCCGCGGTCGAGCTACTGCACTCGGTCGGTCTGGAGCCGGCCCTGTGGCCGGTGGTGCACGGTGAGGGCGGCGTGGTGGGTCCGCAGGTGATCGACGTCAGCGACTACGTCTGCTTCACCGGTTCCACAGCAACGGGGCGGAAGGTGGCCGCCCAGTGCGCCGAGCGGCTGATCGGCTGCTCGCTGGAGCTGGGCGGCAAGAACCCGTCGCTGGTCCTGGACGACGCCGACCCGGAGACGGCGGCCGAGGGCGTGGTCCGGGCCTGCTTCTCCAACGCCGGACAGCTCTGCGTCGCCACCGAGCGGATCTACGTCGCCGAACCGGTCCGGGACGCGTTCACCAGAGCCTTCGTCCGGCGTACGGAGGCCCTGCGACTCGGCGCGACGCTGGACTACCAGAGCGACCTGGCCGGCCTGATCAATCCCGACCAGCTGGAGCGGGTCAGCCGCCACGTCGAGGACGCCCGGACCAAGGGAGCCACGGTGCTGACCGGCGGTCGGGTCCGGCCCGACCTGGGTGAGCTGTTCTACGAGCCGACCGTGCTCACCGGCGTCACCCCGGAGATGGCCTGCTACGCGGAGGAGACCTTCGGCCCGGTGGTCAGCCTCTACGCCGTCGCCGACGACGACGAGGCGGTGGCCCGGGCGAACGACTCCGAGTACGGGCTGAACGGCAGCGTTTGGACCAGCGACCCGGAACGCGGCCGGCGGGTGGCGACTCGGCTGCGCTGCGGCACGGTGAACGTCAACGAGGGCTTCGCCGCCACCTTCGGCAGCCTGGACGCCCCGATGGGTGGGATGAAGAACTCCGGTCTCGGCCGCCGCCAGGGGCAGGATGGGATCCGCCGGTTCGTCGAGGTGCAGTCGATCGCGACCCAGACCGGACTGCCGATCGCCCCCAGCCACGGCTTGAGCCCGCGGTCGTTCACCACCGCCATGACCGCGGTGATGCGAGTCCTGAAGCGCGCCGGACGGGCATAGACGGAGACGAGCGCAGTCGTTGGCTGATCGCGGACGTACCGCGGAGCGTGGACGGGTCTGGCGGGAGCCCGAGCTTGCGAGGGCGGATGGTTGCGACGCGGAACGTCCGCGAGAACCAGTGGGTAAGCGAGGAGTGGCCCTAGACTCGGCGCGTTCGGGGTCCCGACCTGAGGAGCGCGGCCATGAGCCAGCATGACCACGACCTCGTCGTGGTGATCGACTTCGGCGCCCAGTACGCCCAGCTGATCGCCCGCCGCGTACGCGAGGCGCGGGTCTACTCCGAGATCATGCCGCACACCGCCACGGTGGCCGAGATCACCGCGCGGCGGCCCAAGGCGGTCATCCTGTCCGGCGGACCGCAGTCGGTGTACGCCCCGGGCGCACCACAGGTCGACCCGGCCCTGTTCGCCGCCGGGATGCCGGCCTTCGGCATCTGCTACGGGTTCCAGGCCATGGCCCGGGCCCTGGGCGGGGACGTGGCCAAGACCGGGCTGAGCGAGTTCGGCCGGACCGAGGCCACGGTCGCCACCCCCGGCCACCTGCTGGCCGAGGTGCCCCGTTCGCTCCGGGTCTGGATGAGCCACGGCGACTCGGTGGCCGCCGCTCCCGCCGGGTTCACCGCCCTGGCCGGGAGCGCCGGGGCCCCCATCGCCGCGTTCGAGGACACCGCCCGCCGGCTGGCCGGGGTGCAGTGGCACCCCGAGGTGCTGCACACCCAGGCCGGGCAGCAGGTGCTGGAGAACTTCCTGTTCGACATCGCCGGCTGCCGCCCCGACTGGACGCCGGCCAACATCGTGGACGACGCCGTGCAGGCCATCCAGGCCGAGGTGGGGGACAAGCACCTGATCTGCGGGCTGTCCGGCGGGGTGGACTCCGCCGTGGCCGCGGCGCTGGTGCAGCGCGCGGTGGGCAGCCAGCTGACCTGTGTCTTCGTCGACCACGGGCTGCTCCGGCTGGGCGAGGCCGAGCAGGTCGAGCGGGACTTCGTCGCCGCCACGGGTGTCGATCTCAAGGTCGTGGAGGCCGCCGACCAGTTCCTGGCTGCGCTGGCCGGGGTGACCGACCCGGAGACCAAGCGCAAGATCATCGGCCGGGAGTTCATCCGCACCTTCGAGGCCGCGGCCCGCGAGGTGGTCGGAGAGGCCGGCGAGGTCGAGTTCCTGGTCCAGGGCACCCTCTATCCCGACGTCGTCGAGTCCGGCGGTGGTGAGGGGGCGGCCAACATCAAGAGCCACCACAACGTCGGTGGGCTGCCGGAGGACCTGCAGTTCCGGCTGGTCGAGCCGCTGCGCACGCTGTTCAAGGACGAGGTCCGTGCGGTGGGGGAGCAGCTGGGGCTGCCGTCGGAGATCGTCTGGCGGCACCCGTTCCCCGGCCCCGGACTGGGCATCCGGATCATCGGCGAGGTGACCCGGGAGCGCCTGGATGTGCTGCGGGAGGCGGATGCCATCGCCCGCGCCGAGGTGACCGCCGCCGGTCTGGACCGCGACATCTGGCAGTTCCCGGTGGTGCTGCTGGCCGACGTCCGCTCGGTGGGCGTGCAAGGCGACGGGCGGACCTACGGCCACCCGGTGGTGCTGCGGCCGGTGATCAGCGAGGACGCGATGACCGCGGACTGGGGCCGGCTGCCGTACGAGGTGCTGGAGAAGATCAGCACCCGGATCACCAACGAGGTCCGCGAGGTCAACCGGGTGGTGCTCGACATCACCAGCAAGCCGCCCGGCACCATCGAGTGGGAGTAACTCGGTAGGGGGCGGCGGCGCTTCGACCTAGACTGACCAGCGCAAACGCCGCTGACCCGACAAGAGGAACGACAGTGTCCGAGAACGCCCGCCCCAACTCCGCTCCCCGCCCGACCGGCACTGCCCGGGTCAAGCGCGGGATGGCCGAGATGCTCAAAGGCGGCGTGATCATGGACGTGGTCACCCCCGACCAGGCCAAGATCGCCGAGGACGCCGGCGCAGTGGCGGTGATGGCCCTGGAGCGGGTACCGGCCGACATCCGGGCGCAGGGCGGGGTGTCACGGATGAGTGATCCCGACATGATCGACGGCATCATCGACGCGGTCTCCATCCCGGTGATGGCCAAGGCCCGGATCGGGCACTTCGTCGAGGCCCAGGTGCTGCAGGCCCTGGGCGTGGACTACGTCGACGAGTCCGAGGTGCTCACCCCCGCCGACTACGCCAACCACATCGACAAGTGGGCCTTCACCGTCCCCTTCGTCTGCGGCGCCACCAACCTGGGCGAGGCGCTGCGCCGGATCACCGAGGGCGCGGCGATGATCCGTTCCAAGGGCGAGGCCGGCACCGGTGACGTGTCCAATGCCACCACCCACATGCGTTCCATCCGCGCCGAGATCCGCCGGCTGACCTCGCTGCCCCCGGACGAGCTGTACGTCACGGCCAAGGAGCTGCAGGCCCCGTACGAGCTGGTCGCCGAGGTGGCCGCCGCGGGCAAGCTCCCGGTCGTGCTGTTCACCGCGGGCGGCATCGCGACCCCGGCCGATGCGGCGATGATGATGCAGCTGGGCGCGGAGGGTGTGTTCGTCGGCTCCGGCATCTTCAAGTCGGGCAACCCGGCTGAGCGGGCCGCGGCCATCGTCCAGGCCACCACGTTCCACGACGACCCCGACGTGATCGCGAAGGTCTCCCGCGGGCTCGGCGAGGCCATGGTCGGGATCAACGTCCCCCCGCCGGAGGCGGACAAGGAAAACGCGTTCCCCCACCGGCTGGCCGAGCGGGGTTGGTGAGCACCGCCCGGACCGTCGGGGTTCTCGCCCTTCAGGGCGACGTCCGTGAGCACCTGGCCGCCCTCACCGCGTGCGGTGCCACGGCCGTACCGGTGCGGCGCCCGGAGGAGATCGCGCACCTCGACGGCATCGTGCTGCCGGGTGGGGAGTCGACCACCATCGACAAGCTGTCCCGGACCTTCGGCGTACGCGAGCCGCTGGTCGCCGCGCTGCGGGCCGGACTGCCCGCGTACGGCTCCTGCGCCGGGATGATCCTGCTGGCGGAGGAGGTGCTGGACGGCACCGCGGACCAGCAGACCTTCGGTGGGCTGGCCATCACCGTCCGGCGCAACGCCTTCGGACGCCAGGTCGAGTCTTTCGAGGCCGATGTGGAGCTGGCCGGGCTGCCGGGCGGCCCGGTGCACACGGTCTTCATCCGGGCGCCATGGGTGGAGCGGGTGGACTCACATGTGCAGGTGCTCGGCGCCGTCACCCCGCCCGGCACGGACGAGTCCCGGATCATCGCGGTGCGCCAGGGCAACCTGCTCGCCACGTCGTTCCACCCCGAGGTCACCGACGACCGGCGCATCCACCGCTACTTCCTGGACCTGGTCCGCGCCGCCTGACGCCGTTACGCCCCAAACCACCGGGGGCTATGACCCAAGTGCTGCCGAAGTAAAGAAGTGTCAGGACTTCGGTTGGTCCCCGGTGGCCTTCGGCTCGTCCTTCTCCGGCGGGATCACCGGGGCCTCGGGCTCGGACGGGGCGGCGGGCTCTGGGGCCGGGGCATCCGGCTGCCGCTGCTCCCACGGCGCGCCCTCGCTACCCCAGACGGCATCCTCGGCAGTCGGGCGCCCGGCGCCCTGCCCTCCGGCTCCGGCATTCGAATAAGGCGCGTACGCGGGGGGCGGGGTCGACGACTGGGTTCCGGAGAATGGTCCAGAGGAGGTCGACGCGCCGGTGACCGGAGGTGGCGCGGTCGGCACGGTGTTGCCTTCCGGCACCACGAACAGCGCGATGATGTAGAGGATCACCGGCACTCCGGTGAACAGCGAGATCAGCACGGTCAGGATGCGGACCAGGTTCGCGTCCATGTTCAGGTAGTCGGCTACGCCACCGCAGACGCCACCGATGACCCGGTTGGACGTGCTGCGGACGAGCCGCTTCGGCGGTTGTGGGGGGTAGTAGCTGCTCATTGAATCCCTTTCGTGTGTTCAGCTGTGCGAACGGCTGCGTGACATGGCCAGGCCGCCGACGCCGAGGGCGACCAGCCCGAGGGGAGCCACGATCTTGATCACGGCCCAGGGCAGCGGGCCGACCAGGGCGAGCCACAGCCCACCCAGGGCGACCATGGTGAACACCACCCCGGTGATCAAGGCGACGACGTCGTAGGTCCGTTTCATCGTCGCACCTCCACCGATCCGACGTCCACGCCCAGGTCCAGGGTCAGCGTCGGCCGGGACGGTTGCATCGGCGACGGGTCTGAGACCGTGTCGTTCAGCTCCGTGCCGTCGGCCACGTGCCGACCGAAAGCCGTCACCGACCCGGCATCGACGCGGTAGCGCACCACCACGTTCGACCCGGGGGGCGCGGTCACCACGATTCTGCCCAGGCCCATTCGCGCTCGGTAGGTCGCATCCTCGGTCAACTTGAGCTGGGCGAGATCGACGGTCAAGGTGCCCACGTCCCGGGTGTCGCCGTCGACCGGAAGCGCGGCCATGTCGCTGTACACGACGGTGTAGCCGGGGTCATCGGGCGTCGGGATGGCGGGCAGGGCCGAGCCGGCCGCCGAGAGGCCCAGCACTCCGACGGTGAGCAGCGCGCCCACCGGCAGCAGCCCGCGGGCCCGGCCCCACCAGGTGGCCATGACCAGGGCAACCCCGACGACCAGCAGAGCCGATGCCGCGAAGACGCTCGGACCGATGTCCGCGCCCGCGCTGTCGGCGATGCCTAGCCCGGTCAGGGTCAGCCCCAGCGCAACCAGGGTGACCCAGCGGAGCCGACGCGCCGACGGTCGGGAACCCGGCCGGACCAGCTGCTCGGGGACGCTCGACCCGGTCGGCTCGACGTAGAGGCCCACGGGATCGGGGGTGGCGAGGAAGGCCGCCCGCTGCAGCTGCTCCGGGTCGGGCAACGGTGCCGGAGGTACGTACGTGGCCGGCGGGGGCGGCGCCAGGTTGCCGGGCGGCGGGGCTGACCACGGCGGAACCGGGGGAACGGTCGCCCGCTGGGTCGCCTGGTACTCGGCGATCCGCCGCTGCCAGACCTCCGCCGCCTCGGTGAACGCGGTCGGCGGACCGGGGTAGCGGATCGGGGCCACCGGCGGGGCCGACATGGCCGCCCTGGACAGCGGCGGGACCGGCCCGGCCTTGGCCATCCGCTTCCGGTAGAAGCCGAAGTACCAGACCAGGGCGACCACCACGGCCGGCCCGATGCCGAACGGGGTGATCCCGCTGAACAGGGCGAAGCCAGCCACGCAGGCGATCACGACGATCGCGACCCACACCTCGCGCGGCCACTTGCGCACGGCGTCGCCGAACATGTCCTCGGCCGGCGCGGTGTCGCGACCGTCGGCCGGCAGCAGCAGCCAGCCGGCCGCATACAGGATCACGCCGATCCCGCCGCTGAGGGCGAGCAGAGCCCAGCCGACACGAACCAGCACCGGGTCGATGCCCCAATGACGAGCGACGCCGCCGCACAGCCCGGCCAGCTTGACGTCACTGGTACTGCGGCGGAGGGTCCAGATCGAGCTCATGACCCTGCTCGCCGCAGTGGCTGGAGGTCGCTGCGCTCCCGCATACTCATGAGAGCCATCCTGCCGACGGGACTAGTCTTGGACCATCAGGGACCACCCCCAAACCACCCTCTGGCGAGGACTTGAGGGTCGAGTCCGGGTCGTCCCCGCTAGGAGTCGGTGCAGAGGCGTGTGAGGCTAGAGACATCATGACCGCCACCGACTCGAGTCGCGTCCAGTCGGCGGGCGAGCCGATCCTGGCCCCGCCCGCGGTCGAGGCGGCCTCGGCCCCGGAGACGGCCGAGCCGATCGCTCCACCCGAACCGCCCGAACCGCGGCCCCGGGCGACCCGGGTCGCCGACGGAGCCTGGCTCGGGGGTGTGAGCACCGGCCTGGCTCGGCATCTCGGCTGGCCCGTGCTGGTGATCCGGATCGCCTTCGTGGCGCTGATGACGTTCCAGTTCATCGGGGTGCTCGCGTACGGGGCGCTCTGGCTGCTGATGCCGCCGGAGACGGTGACCAATGCTCCGGGCCTGGAGTCGGCCTCGCGAACGGGAAAGCGGGACCTGGCGCGGCCCCGGCGGCGCGTCGACTGGGGCATGCTGCTGGCCCTGGCCGCGCTCGGCACCGGGCTGTTGTGGATCGTGCAGAGCAGCGGCCTGGGCATCAGCTCGCAGCTCTTCTGGCCGGTTGCCTTTGCCTGCGCCGGTGCCGCGCTGGTCTGGCGCCAGGCGGACAGCGCGCAGCAGCGGCGCTGGCGGGCCGAGGCCGGCGGGCGGGTCTGGCTGGCGCCGTTCATCGCTCGCGGGGGCTGGCCGGCTCTGGTCCGGGTGATTGTCGGGCTGGGCCTGGTCGGGGCCGCGTTCGGCATCGTGATCGCGCAGCAGAGCGAGATCAGCCAACTGCCCGAGGTACTGGCCATGACGACCCTGGCCCTGGCGGGCCTGGGCATCGTGCTCGCCCCCTGGCTGTACCGGTCGCGGACCGCGCTGAACCAGGCCCGGGCCGACAAGGTGCGCGCCGACGCCCGGGCGGACATGGCCGCCCACCTGCACGACTCGGTGCTGCAGACCCTGGCCCTGATCCAGCGCCAGGCCGACGACCCCAAGGCCGTCCAGCAGCTGGCCCGCCGTCAGGAGCGCGAGCTGCGCACCTGGCTGTACGGCGATCAGCCGCAGACCGAGACGCTCAAGGCCGCGCTCACCGCAGCGGCCGCCGAGGTCGAGGACGAGCGCGGCGTGCCGATCGAGGTGGTGATGGTCGGCGACTGCGAGACGTCGGAGCAGTTGCAGGCCCTGGTCCGGGCGGCCCGGGAGGCCCTGGTCAATGCGGCCAAGCACTCCGGAGCCGACAAGATCGACGTCTACGCGGAGGTCGACGAGGAGCGGGTCGAGGTTTTCGTCCGCGACCGTGGCCAGGGCTTCGACCTCGAGGCGGTGGCCGACGACCGGATGGGCGTCAAGCGCAGCATTCTCAACCGGATGGCCCGCCACGGCGGGACCGCCACCGTCCGTTCCCGGCCCGGTGAGGGCACCGAAGTACGTCTGGAGATCAACCGATGACGATGAGCAGAAGCGAAGCGAATACCAGCCCCGACGGCGAGCTGTGATGTCCAGCTCCGCCCACCCTCCGCAACCCGCCCCCCCTCCGCAGCCCACCGCTCGGCCGCAGCCCGCCCCGGCCGAGCATCCGGCTGCTGGCGAGGCTCCGGCGGCGGCCGTACCGCGTGGCCCCTACCGGGTGGTGGTGGTCGACGACCACGCGATGTTCCGGACCGGGGTCAAGGCCGAGATCGGCACCGCGGTGCAGGTCGTCGGCGAGGCGGCCGACGCCGGATCGGCGATCACGACAGTGCTGCAGACCGCGCCGGACGTTGTGCTGCTGGACGTGCACCTGCCCGGCGGTGGCGGCATCGAGGTGCTGCGCAAGGTGCACGAGAAGAACCCAGACCAGCGGTTCCTCGCCCTGTCGGTCTCCGATGCGGCGGAGGACGTGATCGGCCTGATCCGGGCCGGGGCGCGCGGCTACGTGACCAAGTCCATCAGTGGAGCCGAGCTGATCGATGCGATCCGGCGGGTGGCCGAAGGCGACGCCGTGTTCTCACCGCGGCTGGCCGGGTTCGTGCTGGACGCGTTCTCCGGCGCCATCGACCTGGCCAGCATCGACGAGGACCTGGACCGGCTGTCGGTCCGCGAGCGTGAGGTGCTGCGGTTGATCGCCCGCGGCTACGCGTACAAGGAAGTCGCTCGGGAGCTCTTCATCTCGATCAAGACCGTGGAGACCCACGTGAGCAGCGTGCTGCGCAAACTGCAACTATCGAACCGACACCAGCTCACCCGCTGGGCCACCGACCGGCGGCTCGTCTGAACCGCAACTGAAGAACGAACGGGAGAACGAAGCGTCATGCTGCAGATCCTCCGGACCAGTCTCGGGGCCATGGTGGGCATCTTCGCCGGCGCCGGCCGCGGATGAGGCTTTCGGCCCGAGTCGACTACGCGCTGCGGGCGATGTCGGAGCTCGCGGCGGCCGACGCGCCGCGCACCGTCGACCAGCTCGCGGCGGCGCAGCACATTCCCGGTAAGTACCTGGAAAACATCCTGGGCGAGCTGCGGCGGGGCGGCCTGCTGCGCAGCCAGCGGGGGCCGGACGGTGGTCACCGCCTGGCCCGCCCGGCGGCGGAGATCAGCATCGCTGACGTCATCCGCGGGCTGGACGGAGAGCTGGCCAACGTGCGGGGCAGCCGACCCGAGAACCTTGCGTACACCGGCGCCGCGGCGCCCCTGCAGCAGGTCTGGATCGCGCTGCGCGCCTCCGAGCGGTCCATCCTCGAGGGGGTCACCTTGGCTCACGTGGTGGCCGACGAGATGCCGCCGTCGGTCACCAAGCTGGTGGCCGACCCGGCCGCATGGAGCTGACCGGGCACGTCGCCGGGCTGCGGGCCCGCCGAGCCGCCGTGCTCACGCCGGCAACCGAGGCCGCCCAGTCGGCGACCAACGCACACCGGGTCCCGGAGGGCACCCGCGCCTGACCCGCTAGAGCAGCGGCCGGAACGGTGTCAGCACGGTCTCGGAGAACTTGACCATGTAGTGCCGGCGCCGCCATCCGGGCAGTGTGAGCTCGCGGGTGTTGGAGGAGTCGACGGTGAAGATCTCCTCCATCTGCCGGGCCACGTCGGCGTTGAAGACCTCCATGTTGATCTCGTAGTTGCCGAGCAGGCTGAGCCGGTCGATGTTGGCGGTGCCGATGGTGGACCACTGGCCGTCGATGGTCGCGGTCTTCGCGTGCACCATCGCGCCCTGGAATAGCAGCAGCCGGACGCCGTGTCGCAGCAGCTGGGCGTAGAAGCCGCGGGAGAGCCAGTCGGCCACGATGTGGTTGGACTCGGCGGGGACGATGATCCGGACGTCCACCCCTCGACGGGCGGCTCGGATCAGCGCGGACACCATGTCCTCGTCGGGGATGAAGTACGCCGAGGTCATGTAGATGTGGTGCGCGGCCCGGTCGATCGCCGCCAGGTACATGCCCCGGATCGGGTAGACCATGGTCCGCGGCATGTTGCGGTGAATCCGGATGTCGGGCTGCCAGCTCCGGCTGCCGAAGTCCGGCAGCGCGGCGCGGCGGCGGCCGGCCCACAGGTTCCAGTAGTCGATGAAGGCGTTCTGCACGTCCCAGACGATGTCCCCGGTGAGCCGGGCGTGGGTGTCGCGCCAGTCGGTGGCATAGAGGCTGCCGATGTTGTAGCCGCCGAGGAAGGCGACGTGGTCGTCGACGACCAGGATCTTGCGGTGGTCGCGGCCGGTGTTGCGGGGGAACCGGAAGGGGGACGCGATCAGCGGGTGCCGGCGCACCGCGATGTTGCTGGGGAAGAGGTAGAAGTTCCGGCGCACCACGAGGTTGGCGAACTCGTCGAAGACGACGTAGACCTTGACGCCCCGGTTGGCCGCCGCGATCAGCGCATCCTTGAACGCCTGGCCCACGGCGTCGCCCTTCCAGATGAAGGTCTCGAAGAAGATCCGCGACTTCGCCTGGCCGATGGCGTCGAGCATGTCGCGGTAGAGGTCCTCGCCGTAGGTGTAGACAGTGACCTCGGATCCACCGGCGGTCACCGACTTCGGTGGGACCCGGGGGAAGGTGGCGGGCTTGCGCAACCGCTTCCGGCGGTAATCCGCGACGGCCAGGGCGAGCAGAGTCCCCCCCTGCACGGCGACCACTGCCTGGAACAACCGGAGGAGCACGCGGCGGATCCGGATCCTTCGCCACTGCACGATACCCAATCTACGCTTCGGCGCTCGCCGCCTCGGCGTGCTCGGCCGTGTCGGTGCCGGCGTCTAATGTGGTGGCCACCATGACCGCGAGCATCACCGAGGCCCAGACGACTGATCGTGCGCCCGCTCGGCCCGCTCGGCCGGCCCGGCTCACCGGAGAGAAGCTGCTCGAGGGGCTGAACCCGCCGCAGCGTGAGGCGGTGCTGCATCAGGGCGGCCCGGTGCTGGTCGTGGCCGGTGCGGGGTCGGGCAAGACCAGGGTGCTGACCCGCCGGATCGCCTACCTGGTCAGCGAACGTCGCGTCCATCCCGGCGCGATCCTGGCCATCACGTTCACCAACAAGGCGGCGGCCGAGATGCGGGGCCGGGTGATCGAGCTGGTCGGCAACCGGGCGAAGCTGATGTGGGTCTCCACATTTCACTCGGCCTGCGTGCGAATCCTGCGCAGCGAGATCAGCCGGTTCAACCTGAGCCGGACCTTCTCCATCTACGACGACGCGGACACCAGGCGCCTGATGCAGCTGGTGGCGCACGACCTCGACCTGGACCCCAAGCGGTTCCCGGCGCGGGCGATCCTGAACTGGGTGTCCGCCCGGAAGAACGACCTGGTGGACCACGAGAGCGCCCTGTCGCAGGCCGAGACTCCGGTCGAGACCTCCTACGCCGAGGCCTACCGCGAGTACCAGCGGCGGCTGCTGGCCGCCAATGCGCTGGACTTCGACGACCTGATCATGACCACGGTGCACTTGCTGCAGGCGTTCCCGGACCTGCGCGAGCAGTACCGGCGCCGGTTCCGGCACGTGCTCGTCGACGAGTATCAGGACACCAACCACGCTCAGTACGTGCTCGTCCGCGAGCTGTGTGCCGACGAGCCGGACGGGGAGCCGGCGGCGGACGGCACGCCACGGATCGAGCCTGCCGAGCTGATGGTGGTGGGCGACTCGGACCAGTCGATCTACGCCTTCCGCGGCGCGACGATCCGCAACATCAACGACTTCGAGTCCGACTTCCCCGGCGCCGCGGTGATCATGCTGGAGCAGAACTACCGCTCCACCCAGAACATCTTGAACGCGGCCAACGCGGTGATCACCCAGAACTCCGGGCGCAAGCCGAAGAACCTGTGGTCCGACGCCGGCGACGGCCCGCTGATCACCGGCTACGTGTCCGACACCGAGCACGACGAGGCCCAGTTCGTGGCCGGGGAGATCCTCCGGCTGCGCCAGGCGGAGGGGGCACGGTACGCCGACGCCGCGGTCTTCTACCGAACCAACGCCCAGTCCCGCACCTTCGAGGAAGTGTTCATCCGGCTCGGCCTGCCCTACAAGGTCGTCGGCGGTGTCCGCTTCTACGAGCGGCGGGAGGTGCGCGATGCGATCGCCTACCTCCGTACCATCGCCAACCGGACCGACGACGTGTCGCTGCGCCGGATCCTCAACGTGCCCAAGCGAGGCATCGGCGACCGGGCCGAGGCCGCGGTGGCCGATTGGGCGACCAAGCAGGGCCTGAGCTTCGGCGACGCGCTCCGCCGGGTCGACGAGATCCCGGGGCTGGCCACCCGGTCGGCCAACCAGCTCCGCGGGTTCGCCACGCTGCTGGGCGACCACGAAGCGATGGTGGCCGAGGGACTGCCTGCCGACGCCATCCTGACCAGCGTGCTGGAGCGTTCCGGGTACCTGTCGGAGCTGCACGACTCG
>DASQUF010000312.1:0-9780 GCA_035641435.1 Propionibacteriaceae bacterium
CCTGTTTCAAGCGTCTTAGCCGGCCAGTAGGAACCACGGCCCCGGTCCGGGTTCCGTAGGCCTTTTGTTAGGCTCGCCGCCTCGACTGAGGCGCAAACGCGGCCGTGGGAGTGCTTCCCGGTCAGTCGGGTTATAGCACGCCGGCGGCGCGGGCCGGGGCGGCGTACGCGGTCGCGAGGGAGGCGACCGTGTCGTGGGCGTTCAGGCCGCTCGGGTTGGGTACGACCCATAGGCGGGCGCCTTCTAGCCGCTCGGGCTGCTCGCCCGCCCGCGCCTTGGGCTGGGCGAAGGCGGTTCGGTAGGCGGTCATGCCGGCCACGGCGACCACCTGGGGTTGCGAGGTCCGGACCAGCTCGGCCAGCCGGAGTCTGCCGGCTCGCAGTTCGGTAGGCAGCAGCTCATCGGCGCGGGCCGTGGCCCGGTTGACCAGGTTGCTGATGCCGACGCCGCGCTCGATCAGGTGGCGGCGGTCATCCTCGGTCATACCGCGGGCGAGGTCGATGTCTCGGGTCAGGATCCCGGCCAGGCGCAGCGCCGGCCAGAACCGGTTGCCGGGCCGGGCGAAGTGGGTCTGCACGGCGGCGGTCCACAGTCCCGGGTTGATGCCGACGAACAGCAGCCGCAGACCCGGTCCGACCAGGTCGGGGACCGTCGCGTCGCGGAAGGTCTCGAGCTCGGCGCGGCTGAAGCCCATCGGGTCACGCTAGCGGCCGGCAAGGTGCCGAAGGGGGGACGACCCCCTTATCAACCTCCCGCGGCGCGCGCAGCGACACACGGGAGCGCGCCTAGAGATGGCGCTGCTCGCCCACCCGGTACGCCTCGGCCAGCCACCCGGTGGACTCCGCGTCTTCCTCGTCGGGACCGTGCAGCCGGAAGGTGTGTACGACGTTGCGCAGCGAGAACGCATGCCGGCTCCGGAACCGGTCGTTGCGGACCTCGCGGTCCAGCACCAGGTGGCCGTTCAGCCATCGGCGTCGCGGCATCAGGGCCGCGAAGCTCATCCGGACCTGCAGGGCGATGCGGGACTTCTCCGGCAGCACGGTCACCGGGCCGAACTCGCGTACCCCGACCAGGATGGCCTCGAAGGTGGCGCGGACCTCCGGCGCCGACGCGACGATCCGCTCGCTACCGTGACCCCTGTGACGACATCGACACCCCTTGACCTGGGCCGCCCCATCGCCGGCGACGTGGTCGAGCTCATCCTCTCCGACCACCGCCGGTTCGAGACCCTGCTCCGGCAGCTGCGGGACAGCAGCTCCGACCGGGACGCCGTCCGCTACGCGCTCTCCGCGCTGCACGTGGCCCACGCCGAGGCGGAGGAGAAGTATGTCTACCCGACCCTGCGGAGGAAGCGAGCGATCAGTGAGCACGAGGCCCACCACGGCAAGGAGGAGCACGCCGAGGGGAACCAGGCCCTGCTCACGGTCTTGGAGCTCAAGTCCACCGACACCCAGGCGTTCGACGACGCGGTCGAGGAGCTCGCCACGGCGCTCAACCACCACCTGACCGAGGAGGAGCTGACCATTCTCAACCCAGCCCGGGAGGAGGTGTCCGAGGCCGCCCGGGCCAAGCTGGGCCTGGACTTCCTCACCGAGCGCAACACCCAGCTGGACGCCGACTGCGGCCGGATCGAGAACGTCCGGGCCATTGTCGCGCGGGACGAGAAGAAGGGCCTGCTCGACGACGAGGGCGAGGACGACGCCGAGTGACGGTCTAGCCCGGTCGGCGTCGCGACCGGTGCAGCTTGGCCCGGCCCGCCCTGGATCACTTCTACGATTCAGAGATGGAGCTGTGGGAACGCTCCGAGGCGTTGAACCTCCTCGGCGACCTTCTGCGGCAGAGTGCCCACGGCGGTCGGATCGCGCTGGTCGCCGGCGAGGCCGGGATCGGCAAGTCGACCCTGGTGACAGAGTTCGCCCGCCGATCACGGGTTCGCGTGCTCTGGGGAGCCTGCGACCGCCTGGTCACCCCACGGGCCCTGGGGCCGCTGCACGACATCGGTCATCAGATGGGTGGCCGGCTGGCCGTCCAGCTGCGAGCGGCCACGCCGCAGGAGGAGATCTTCGCTGCGTTCCTGGACGGCCTGTCGCCCGCGCACGCACGCACCCAGCAGGTGGTCGTGGTCGAGGATGCGCACTGGGCCGACGAGGCGACGCTGGACTGGCTGGCCTTTCTCGGCCGCCGGATCGGCCGGCTGTCGGCGTTGCTCGTTGTGACCTACCGCAGCGACGAGGTCGGTCCTGACCATCCGCTCCGGGGCGTCCTGGCGGCGCTGCCGCACGCCGTCGTCCGTCGGATACCCATCGAGCCCCTGTCGCCGGACTGCGTGAGTGAGCAGGCGCGGCGGCTCGGCCGCGACGGCACGTCGATCTACGAGCTGGCGGGCGGAAACCCGCTGCTGGTCACCGAGCTGTTGAAGGCCGAGAGCCAGCCCGTGCCCGGCGCGGTGCAGGACTTGATCCTCGACCGCATCCGTTCCTTGCCTCCGCCGGCCCGCGACCTGGCCCATCTGGTCGCGGTCGTCCCGACGCGCACTGAGGATGCCCTGATCGCCGACGCCGCCGCGCAGGTGGACGTGTGCATCGCTGCCGGGGTGCTCGTGCCCGCCGACCATGGCATCGCGTTCCGGCACGAGCTCCTCCGCAGTGCGGTCGAGGACTCGCTGTCGCCGGTTCGCCGGGCCGAGCTGCACCGGAAGGTCCTGCGCGGGCTGGCCGAGCTGCCGGACGCCGATCCTGGGCGGATGGTCCACCACGCCTGGCTGGCGGGCGACCACGAGGCGGTGCTGCGCTTCGGCCGGATCGCGGGCCGCATGGCTGCCCGCCAGGGTGCCCATCGGGAGGCGACCCGGCACTACGGCGCCGCCGCCGCGTACGCCGACCGCCTTACGGACCCGGAGCACGCCGAGCTGCTCGAGCGGTACGCCGAGGAGGCCCACCTGGCCGGCGCAAACGAGGAGGCCCTGCAGGCGCGGGAGCAGGCGCTCGAGGTCCGGGAGAGGCTGGGTGAGGTCGAGCAGATCGCCGAGAACCTGCGGTGGATCTCCCAGCTTGCCTGGTGGACCGGGCGCGTCGCGCGGATGCGGGAGGCGGCCGACCGCGCTCTCCAGGTGCTTTCCGGCCTGCCACCGAACCAGGCCCTCGCGATGGCGTACGTCGCCCAGGCCCAGCTCCGCTTCCGGGTGAACCAGCTGGCCGAGTCAGCGGCCTGGGCCGATCGAGCCGTGACCCTGGCCCGCCAACTGGGGGAACCCGAGATCGCGCTCCATGCCAGCGTCACCCGCGACACCGCACGCCTGGCGGGCGGCGACCTCGCCGCTTGGGCGTCGCTGGAACAAAGCCATGAGACCGCCCGGGACGCTGGCCTGTTCGACCCGGCGGCCCGAGCCCTGGGCAGCCTGGCCACTGTGGTCGCCGACGAGCTCGCCCGGTACGCGGAAGCCGAGGCGTTGATCGAGCGGTCCCTGACGTTCAGCACGGAGCACAGCCTCGACGGTCTGTACATGCCCATCCTCGCGGCGCGGGCCGGGCTGCGACTCGAGCGCGGCGACTGGGACGGCGCGCAACACGACGCGGAGTCCGTCCTGGCTCTCGTCGGGGTAACCGGGCCGAGCGCGGTACTGGCGCTGGTCGCGCAGGGGCGGATCCTGGCCGCGCGGGGCGAGCCGACCGCCCGGGCCGTTCTCGACCAAGCGGCCCGGGCGGCCGAGGGGGTCGGCGACGTGAGCATGTCGGTTCCGGTCGCGGACGCGCGGTCGGAGTACTTCCTGTGGGCCGGAGATCCCAGTCGGGCCCAGCAGGAGGCGCGGCAGGGGCTGAACCTGATCGGCTGGAATGGCGGCCCGGCCTTTGTCGTGGGCCGGCTCGCCTGGCGGCTGTGGAGCGCGGGCGGCCCGGACGATCTCCCGTCACCGGTCGCGGAGCCGTACCGGCTGATGATCGAGGGCGACTGGGCGGCGGCGGCCGCCGAGTGGACCGCCCGAGGGGCGCGCTACCTGCGGATCGCCGCACTGGCGGCGGGTGACGAGGCCGCCGGCACGGAGGCTCTGCGGCTGCTGGACGCCCTCGGCGCTACCCGAGCGGCGAGCCATGTACGCGCCCAGCTCCGTAAACGCGGGTTCTCTCGCGTGCCGCGGGGCCCTCGCCGCGCGACCACGGCCAACGCCGCCGGCCTGACTCCCCGGCAGGTCGAGGTCCTCGCGCTGGTCGAGCAGGGGTTGTCCAACGCCGAGATCGCCGCTCGGCTCACGCTGTCGCCCAAGACCGTCGACCACCATGTCTCGGCCCTGCTCGACAAGCTCGGTGTCGCGAGCCGGGGCCAGGCGGCCGCGGTCGCGCACCGCCTGAACCTGGGCCAGGGAACCGCAAAGTAGGGAGAACTCCCGATACCGATCGGGGCAGACAGTCATACGGTCGAAAGTGACGGGCTCTGCACCTAGGAGGTACGGCCATGTCTGCGCCGACCACCCTCGACGTTCCCACGATCGACTCGGCCCGCGGCCGAGCGGTTATGCCGACCAGCGACGTGCGACCGCTGCGCGTGCTTCCCGCGACCCGGAAGGTTCTGGTCGCCTTCGCCGTGTTGACCCTGCTGGCCACCAACCAGCTGCTCGTGGTCGCCAGCTTCACCGATCGCTACTTCGCGTGGACCATCTCCCTCCGGGCGACGTCGGCGTTCATCGGCGCCGCATATGCCGCGGGATTCCTGCTCTCCGTCTTCGCCCTCCGGCGGAGCCACTGGCGAGACGTCCGGGTGGCCCTGGTCACCGTGACCGTCTTCACCCTGCTGACCCTGGTGCCGACGCTCGTTCACCTGCACATCTTCCATCTGTGGGACGGCGGCTGGGGCGCCCGGCTGGCGGCGTGGGTGTGGCTGGCGATCTATGTCGTCGTCCCGATCGCTTGCCTTACCGCGGTGGTCAAGCAGGAGCGGCAGCCGGCCGGGGTGACCGTCGTCGCCCGCCCGATGCCTCGCTGGCTCAGCTCAGTCTTGGCGGTGCAGGGGGTCACGCTGTTCGGCGTCGGAGCGGCGATGTTCCTCGGTGCGGCCCGGGTACACCATCTGCCGGAAGGGGCGATGAGCTTCTGGCCTTGGCGGCTCATGCCCCTAGGGGCCCAGGTGATCGGCGCGTGGCTGCTGGCCCTGGCGGTCGCGACAGCGCTGGTGATCTGGGAGCGCGACCTCGACCGGCTCCTGGTGCCCGCGGTGACGTATACGGCATTCGGGGTGTACCAGCTGCTGGTTGCCCTGCGGTACTGGACGCAGGTCCGACCCGACTACCAGTGGGGCTGGGCCTACATCGGGCTGCTGCTCAGCATCGCGCTGACCGGCGCCTACGGCTGCTGGGCGGCCACCCGCCGGTCACGCCTGTAAGAAGGGGGGACGCCGGGGGCTCTCAGGCGGATGCCTGAGGGCCCCTGGCGTGATGCGGCATTTTGTGAGGTAGGAGGGCAGTATGGCGCGCTATGTCGATGTAACGGTCCCGCTGGCTCCTGGGCGGGTGCCTCTCTACCCGGGCGACACTGCGCTGGAGGTAACCCGGGCTCAGGCTCGGGCCGAGGGGGAGAGCGCCAACGTCTCCAAGCTGGTGTGCTCGCTCCACTGTGGAACCCACGTCGACGGGCCCGCCCACTTCTTCGACGGCGAGTCGGGGGTGGATGCGGTGGCGGTGGAGGCGCTGATCGGTCCGGCATGGGTGGCCGATGCCACGTCAGCCACCCCGATGCTCGACGCTGCAACCCTGAGTCAGCTCGACATTCCGGCTGGCACCACCCGGGTCCTGTTCAAGACGACCAACTCCGCCATCTGGGACGCCCCGTCCTTCGTCGAAGACTTCGTCGCGGTGACCGCCGATGGCGCCGCGGCGCTGGTCGAGCGAGGCGTACGGACGGTCGGAATCGACTACCTGTCCATTGCCCCGTACCGAGATCCGGCCCCGACCCATGAGGTGCTGCTCCGCGCCGGCGTCGCGATCATCGAGACCTTGGACCTTCGATCAGTCGAGCCGGGAGCGTGGCACCTGACCTGTCTGCCGTTGCGGATCCCGGGCGCGGACGGTGCTCCGGCCCGCGCTCTGCTCAGTCGCTAGAACCGACCGAACTGGTACGAGACGGCGGGTGTCACGCGTTTTACGGCGCCCCAGACCACCTACAACCAACCCTCGTACCCAGACGTTTACCTCGGATCGGACATCGACTGGTCGCAGGGCCCGCGTCTGAAGGCGGTGAGTCCTACCAGCAGGTGAACCCACCGTCGACGAGCAGGTCGACGCCGGTACAGAAGCTTGCCGCGTCGCTGAGCAGGAAGACGGTCGGTCCGACCAGCTCGTCGACCGACGCCATTCGGCCGAGTGGGGTATCGCCCTCGAACTGGCGTACCTGGTCGGCGACCTCCGGGCGGCTGTTCATCGGGGTCGCCGTGTAGCCGGGACTGATGGCGTTGACCCGGACGCCCCGGCCGGCCCACTCCATGGCCAGACTCTTGGTCAGGTGGGCCACGGCGGCCTTGGACGCATTGTAGTGCGCCTGTCGGAGGCCGCGGTTGACGATGGTTCCCGACATCGAGGCGATGTTGACGATCGCCCCGCGGCCGTGACCGAGCATGGCCCGGGCCTCGGCCTGGCAGGACAGGAAGACACCGGTCAGATTCACGTCGATCACCCGTTGCCACTGCACGAGGTCCATCTCCTCGGCGGGCGCGGCGTTGGCAATCCCGGCACTGTTCACCGCCAACGTCAGCGGTCCGAGCTCGGCCTCGGTTCGCTGCACCACGCCTGCCAGACTGGCTGCGTCGGTGACGTCAGCGGGAAGGGCGAGGGCCTTGCGCTGCCGCTTCCGGATCTCGCCGACGACGTCGTCCAGACCGGGCCCAGGCAGGTCGACGCAGACCACGTCCGCGCCGGCCTCGGCCAGACCCACGGCCACACCACGACCGATGCCGCTGGCGGCTCCGGTGACCAGCGCGGCCTGGTTATCGAGCCGAAAGTTCGGTGCCACGGAGGCTCCTCATCCTCGACGCCGGGGTTAGCGCGACGCTACCGGCGCCGGTCAGACCCAGTCCAGCGAGCAGGGCCAGCCAGACTCCCTCCGGTCCGCCTGCGTCGGCCAACCCGTCGCCCGGCCTGGCGGCGGGCGGCTCTGTGGACGAGGTCGCGTCCGGCTCGGGCAACGGAGTCGGCGTGGCCGAGCAATCCTCCGGCGGGCGCATTGCCGCTGGCGCCGCCGGGACGGCCGTCGACCGTGTGATTGCCGACGGACGTCGGCCCGGTCGGGCAGCAGTGGTTCCAGATCGGGTACGTCGGCGCCGCGGGCCAGTACGTCGCGCACGGCCGCCCGCTCCGCCACGGGGTTCGACGGGTGGGTACCAGGATCGCGTGACCGATCAACTGTTGTAGTCGTGTGCGTCCGCTGTTCGTGGTGGAGTTGCGGCGCTCTCCCGCAGTGTTGAGGTAGGCCAGCGCGGCTGGCCGGGTCCGATTGGACCGATCATCGTGAGGGGTTGATATCGATGGCGGCCATCTCTGTTCGCGGGCTGACCAAGCGGTTCGGTGCGATCACCGCTGTGGACGACCTCAGCTTCGAGGTCAAGGAAGGCACCATCACCGGCTTCCTGGGTCCGAACGGCGCGGGGAAGACGACCACGCTGCGGATGCTGCTCGGACTGGTTCATGCCACTGCCGGGACCGCGCTCATCGACGGAGTGGCCTACAGACTGCTGAACCGCCCAGCCTTCACTGTTGGTGCCGCCCTGGAGGCCACCGGGTTCCATCCCGGGCGGACGGCCCGCAATCACCTCCGGATCCTCGCTGTCCCGAATCGCATCCCGGTGCGTCGGGTCGACGAGGTGCTCGAGCAGGTCGATCTGACGGACGCCGCCCGTCGCCGGGTCGGCGGCTTCTCGCTGGGAATGCGTCAGCGGCTGATGTTGGCTGGCGCGCTGCTCGGCGACCCGCCGATCCTGGTTCTGGACGAGCCGACGAACGGGCTCGACCCCGCTGGGGTGCACTGGCTCCGGCAGTTCCTGCGTGACCGGGCCGACCCTGGTGGAACCATCCTGGTGTCCAGTCACCTGCTGGCGGAGCTCGCCATGTCCGCCGATGCCGTCGTCATCATCAAGAGCGGGCGCCTGGTAACCGAAGGGACGGTGGCGGAGCTGGTCGGCCAGACCGGGTCCCGGGTCAGGGTGCGCACCCCGCAGGCTGCCGAGCTGCATCGAACCCTGTCGACAAGAGGGATCTTGGCTGAACTCAGCTCGCCTGATGAGGTGCTCGCGCGCGAGGTCACCACCCAACAGGTCGGGGAGGCCATCGCGGCGGCCGGGTTGGTCGTCTACGAGATCAAGACTGAGACGCAGAACCTCGAGGACGCCTTCCTCGAACTGACCGCGGAGGAGGCGAGCAAGCCATGACTGCTCTGGTTCGTGCCGAGCTGCTGAAGCTGTACTGGACGCGGGCCACCTGGGCCCTCGTGGCGGCCGCGGTACTGATCGCTGCCCTACGCGTGGGCCTCATCCTGGCCGGCGTGGGTACGATCGGCAGCGCGAACCGCGGCAGCGCTGACCTGGCCCTGGCCCTGTTGGGAGCGAGCGGGTCGGGCGTTCTGGTCATCGCCTTGTTGGGCGTTCTCGTTGTCACCCGCGAGTTCCACTCCGCGACGTGGACGTCTACGCTGCTCGTCACGCCGAGCCGGGCCCGCGTGGTGACCGCCAAGTTCCTGGCGGCCGGACTGATCGGCGTTGTCGTCGGGCTCCTCCTGTTCGCTGTCGCGGCCTGTCTGGGAGTCGTCTTCGGTGACGTCCGCTTGACGATGAGCTCGGCCCTGCTGCAGATGGTGGCCGGTGGACTGGTCTACGCGGCGTGCTGGGGATGGTTCGGTGCCGCCATCGGCGCTCTGGTCCGCAACCAGACCGTTGCCCTCTTGGTGCCGCCAGTCTGGATGCTGGTCGAGACGTTCCTCCCCTCGTACGGACTGCACCGTGTCATCGCGTTCACTCCCGGTGGGATCAGTTCCGCCCTCGCCGGAGCGGACCTCGCCGGTGCCCTTCCAGCATGGGTGGCGGCACTGGTTCTCCTCGGCTACGGGCTCGCTATGAGCGTCGCAGCCGTTCGCCGGACCGAACAGTCCGACGTCTCTTGAGGTGTAGTGAGAAATGCTGATCCTGATTCGGATGGAGCTGCTGAAGCTCCGAAGCACCCGGTGGCCGATGATTCTGGCGGGAGTTGCGCTACTTGCCACGATGCTGCTCGCGCTGCAGCCCCTGCTCAAGGCAGGCCACGGCGCCCCGTCTCTTGGGACCATCGGCGCCACGCTGCGGGTACTCGACGCGATGACTCGTGGTGCATTGGTAGCCCTGATGATCGGTGCGCTGGTGGTCACGTCGGAGTTTCGGCATTCGACGATCACGGCGTCGTTGCTGCAGGTTCCCGAGCGAGCCAAGCTGGTCACAGCAAAGGCCGCAACCGCGGTTCTGGTCGGCCTTGCGCTCGGAGTCGCATGCTTCGCGATCGTGCTGCTTCTGGGTGCGATCAGCGGCGCGCTGCAACCGGAGCTGGTCAATGGTGACGTTGCTCTGCGGGCGACCGGGCACATTCTGACGTTTCCGGTGTATGCCTTGCTCGGCGCTGGGATCGGAGCCCTGCTGCACTCCAACCAGCCGATGGCCGTGGTCCTGCCCGCGATCTGGCTCGTCGGGTTGGAGGGGCTTGTCCTGGCGGCACTGCCGCAGCCAGTGGGCACCTGGTCGCTCGGAGGCGCAACGGCCGGACTGCAGAACTCGGGGACC
>DASQUF010000313.1:0-3370 GCA_035641435.1 Propionibacteriaceae bacterium
GAGGGCGGATGGTTTCCCGCCGAGGTGCTCGCCGACCGGCTCAGGGCGCGGGTTGCTCCCTTGTGTGGTCATCGGGGCTCCTCCACGACACGGTGGTCGACGGATATCCCTACGTCTCGGGTCACCCCGCTGCCCACCAGCAGCGGCGCCTTGACCGTCACGCGGACCGACGACCCACTGGCGTTGAGCGACACCTTGGAGTACATCCCGCCGGGCAGCGCATCGGACACCGCGGCCTGGGGGTTGGTGCCCAGCGAGACGGCGCGGGCCGCGGCGCCGGAGGCGACACCGGAGTAGGCGAACGTCACGCCGAGCAGAATGGTCTGCAGCGCGAGGGCCAGGATCAGTAGCGCGAAGGGGAACATGGCCACCGTCTCCAACGTCGCCTGACCCGACTCGACGACGACCCGTCGCGGACGGGACGAGCGGCCGGCTTCGGCGGCAGCCGAGCCACCGGTAGACCGACCGTGCGCCCTACGCCCCCGCCGCCGCGGTGCGGCGTCGACCACGTCGGGTCCCTCGGAGGCCGCAGCCGCGGCCAGAGCCTCGCGGTAGGCACTGGTCACGTCGAGCTCGGCCCCGATGGTCCGCAGGCTGCGCCACCAGACCTGGTTGCGGACCTCGGCCGGCGTACGGCTGTTGCCCGCCCGCTCCAGCCCGCGCTCCAGGTCGGGGATCAGGATCTGGGACCGCTGGCCCAGGGTCAGCATGTCGATGGTGTCCTGCTGGATCTCGCTACGCCGGACGAACCGGTTGACCACCACGTGCACCCGGTCGGCCCCCACCACGCCGAGCGACTCCCAGGCCACCACCTGACGGCGCGCCGCCCGCAGGGCCGGCACATCGGCCGTGACCAGCTGCAGGGTCATGTCGGCCGACTCCACCGCGGCCGCCTGCGTGGTGGTGATCGCCGAGCCGACGTCCACCACGACCAGGTGGTAGAGCGTCCGCAGCTGGGCGATGATCCGGCGGACCGCCTCGGGCGTGACGAACTCGGTGTCCCGGATCTCCCGCGGGGTCAGCAGCAGGTGTAGACCGCTGGAGTGGGCCACCACGGTGTCGGCCACGGCCCGGGGAGTCAGGTCCTCGCTGATCTTGGCCAGATCGGCGATGGAGACCCGGTGGCTGACGTCGAGATAGCTCGGCACGTCGCCGTTCTCCACGTCCAGGTCGACCAGGCAGACCCGCATGTTCGGGTCGGAGCGGGCTGCGTCCCAGGCCAGGTGGGACGCCACGATGGTGGTGCCCACGCCGCCCTTGGCGCCGGCCGCGGCGATCACCCGGCCGCCGCGACTGTGGCCTTTGCTACCGCTCTGGTTGTCGGCGAGGACGTTGCGGACCGTCTGGTTCCACTCGAGCATGCTGTTCAGCCGCTCGTCCAGGTCCTCCAGGCCGAACGGGTGGGTGAGTACGCCGCGGGCGCCGGCGTTCAGGGCGCCGGCGAAGGCCTCGGCGGTGTTGCTGGTCGTCACCACCAGCACGGCCAGGGCGGGGTTGCGCAGGGTCAGGTCCCGGACGATCTGCATCACCGGCCCCGGTCCCAGCTGGTCGTGCACGAACGCGATCGAGGGCCGGTGGGCCAGCACCGAGGACACGAGCTCCTGGGTGGACTCGGCCACGAAGCCGACCTCGACGTCCGCATCGCTCTGGTCCAACCGGGAGCGCAGCTCCTGGACGATGACCTGGTCGGCGATGGCGATCACTGCGCGGTTCATCGGGATTCCTCTGGGATCGCTTTGCCCCCGAGCTGGCGGGCGTCGAAGGTGCGCTTCTCTTTGCTGCGGTCCTGCGCAACACCGGGCGGCAGCCCGACGAGCCGGACCTCCTCGGCGAACGAGTTGGCGTAGGTCACCGCGAGGGCGGCCGATGGCTGCAGCGCCAGGGTGACCGGGATGACGTTCTGGATCGACTTCTCGTCCGGCGAGGTGACCTGCAGCTGGCCCTGCACCGAGATCACCCGGACGTTCTGGACCAGGATCCGGGACTGCTTGGCCAGCCCGGGCACCTCGGAGAACACCGCGTACACGTCGACCCGGTCACCGGGCCGCACCCGGCCGGCCAGGCCGGTGACGGCGTCCACGTTCACCGCGATCTCACGCTCGGTGGGGTCGAGGTCGCTCGGCGGCACCAGGATGTCGAGGCTGACCGGGGACCCGGCGGTCAGCGGGGTGGCGATCACCCGTCCGTCGATGTCGGCGCTTCTGAGGACCGTGTTGTCGGCCGCCCACCGCTCGGGCACCTCGGCCGGCTCGGTGTTCTCGCTCGACAACGTGGTGAAGGCCGGCAGGTCGGTGGTCACCCGGTAGACCGTCACCATCGGCCCCACCCGGCTGTTGACGCTGGCGACGTAGCTGGAGACTCCGATGAAGACCAGCACCGCCGCGATGCCCGACAGCACCATCAACAGCACCCCGCGCCGCTGTCGTGGGTTCATCCTCTGACCCCTTATCCGTGATCAACCAACTCGAGGACCTGGCGCGAACCGGCCGCCGGTGCGGCGGCGTGGCCGCAGAACGCGCACCCGCCGGCCACCAGCCGGGCGTCGCATGACGAGCACGGCGACTCGCCGCCCGGCGGCAACACAGCGCTCGCCAGGACGGCCAGCGGCATCGCCGACTTGGTCGCGTACGGCTGGTGCGGCTCCAGTTCGACCGGGGCCAGCCGGACCACCGCGCCGCCGAGATGTCGGTGCAGCAGGGCCGGGCTGGTGCCGGCGACGTACACCTCGTCGGTCGGGGCCACCGGCGAGCCGGCCTTGGCCGGGACCAGCGCCGGCTCCGTCGCGATCTCCCGGAAGTACCCGGGGGAACGGAACGTGCTGGCCAGCAGCTGGAACGCGGTGGGCGACGGCTCCCGCAGGCCCCAGACCCGGGGGTACCAGACCAGGCTGCGCGACCGCGCCACCGCGGCCTTGACCAGGGCCACGACAAGTCCCGGATCGGCGTCTGCGCCCGCGCTCTGCAGCGCGGCCGCGCCGATCAGGGTGAGGGTGAGCGGGTGGTGCCGCGGCGTGAGGACGGCCACGGAGGTGCGGGGCGAGGCCGCGATCAGCACGTGGGCCTGCTCCTTGGCCACGCGTTCCGCGTACCACGGGGCCAGCAGGAGTACATGTCCGGCTGTGGTCGAACCGTCGGCCTGGAGCAGGGCGGCCGGATGTTCGGAGGAGATCCCCTCCACCCGGTTGAGCCCCGAGGACCCGACGACGGCGATCAGCACAGCTGTTCCCCACGACCTGCGATTTGCCTGACCTGACGAGCGCGGCGACACTGCCCGCGCGGAAGAACTCGGAACGTATCACGCACGCGGGCCACCTTCGTTATCCGTCGTCTCGCCCCGGGCGGCCGCACGACGCCGGCGGGTCACGGCCAGG
>DASQUF010000314.1:0-2671 GCA_035641435.1 Propionibacteriaceae bacterium
CGCCGGGGAGATCCGCAGCATGCCCCGCCAGCAGCCGGGTCAGGTTCGCCTGGCACAGCTCCCCCGGCAGGTCCCGCCGACCGGCCGCACCGATCGCCTGATGATCGACCAGCGGCAGCCGGTTCCGGAACCGCTCGAACCCCTGGAAGAACCCGACCAGGCCGGCGTTGTCGAACTCGTCCAACGCCCGGTCCTCGACCAGCTTCAGCAGATGCTCGAAGCACACGGTGAGGGCGTCGAACGCCGCATCGACCGCGGCCCGACCCCCGAGATCCATACCGCCAGGCTACTCGAATGCCTGTTCGATATCAACCGAAAGGCCTAGTCAACTGCAGGTTCGCGCTACCTCTTGGTATGAAGAATGTCGTCGATGGCCGAGGCTCAGGCCTCGTCGCCCGCCGTGGCGATCAGCTCGTCAACCTCGGCCGACGTGGGCGGCTGAGCACCCTGCCGGGAACAGTTGATCGACGCGGCGGCGGCCGCCCGGCGCAGGGACGACTCGAGGTCCAGGCCCAGGCTGATCCGGGCATCGAGGAACCCCGCCATGAAGGTGTCACCGGCGCCGACGGTGTCGATCACCTTCGTCGGGTAGCCGGGGACGCGCGTCGTCTTGCCGCCGGGCTCCACCGCCACCCCACCCCCCGGACCGAGGGTGATGACGGCCAGCCCAAGGCCGTACTGCTCCACCCAGGTCGCGGCCAGCTCCACCGGGTCCGAGACCCCCGGGGCCGCGGACCGGACGGCGGGCGCCTGGGCGAGGAAGTCGATGTCGGCGTCGCTGGCCTTGACGATCCCGCCCCGCTGTCCGAGCACCCGCAGCCACGGCTGCACCTTGCCCCAGTAGACCTCCGGGTCCGTGATCACGGTCGGCCGCACGTTGATGTCGTAGGACACCCCACAGGCCACCCCGCGCATCCAATCCAGCAGCACCTCGGCCCCCGGGCTCACCACACACGACAACGAGGCGACGTGGAGCCAGTCACCGTCCGTCAGCTCGGGCAGGTCGTCGACCTGCCAGCCGAAGTTGGCCGTGTCGTGGAAGTGAAAGGTGTAGCTCGCCACCCCCTCCTCGTCCAAACTCACCACGGCGATCGAGGTGGCCTGGGAGGACTCGGTCGCCAGGTCAAGCTGCACGTTGGCGCCCAGAACGAAGGACCGCAGCTGACGGCCGAACCTGTCCTTGGACAGCCGCCCGAGAAAGTGGGTGTCCGCCCCGAGCCGGCCTAGCGCGACCGCAGAGTTCATCGGCCCGCCCGCCGACAGCGCCAGCCAGGTCGAGCGCCGAGCGTCGGGCGGCGGGGAGTCAGACGGCACCAAGTCGATCAACGTCTCTCCGCACACCACGAAGCGCGTCATGGTGGACAACCTAACGGCAGGTCACCTCACCCGGCCAGCCGCGCGATCTCCCGCCGAAGGTCGTCGTGAAGCTCGCCGGCCATGCTCTGCCAGAGCCGCGGCGGGATGGCCCGCGCGCTGATCTGCTCCAGCAGGTGCCCCATCGAGTAGCTCGGGTGGCGACACGACAGCTCCTCGCCGGCACAGTTCAGCAGCGCCCCGTTGCCGCTGATCCAGCCCGCCATGCCGAGCAGGGCGAGCGGCGCGGCGGACAGAACGGGCGCCACCCGGCTGACCACTCGCTGCCACAGCTCGATGTGATCCGCCGCGCTCTCCGGGTCGATCATGGCCCAGACCAGGTCCCTGAGCCGGATCTCGCCCACCAGCAGGGCGAGCTCGGCACAGGCCCGGTCGTCCAGGACAGCGGGATCCGTCAGGCCGGCCTGCACCCGCTGAAGCAGCCGGGCTGCCGGATCCTCATCAGACGGCCAGTCCCGCCGTAACGCACGCACCTCCGCCGCCAGGTCGACCAGTCGGGGCACCTCGGCCTCCGGCGGTCCGGCGACCGTGGCCGCCAGCTCCTCCCGGCTCGCCCGGGTGGTCATCCCGGCGAACACCGCCTCGGCCGCCAGCCGATGCCCCGCCACGTCGTACGGCGTGCCCTCGGCCGGACAGCAGACCTGGCCACAGGTCAGCGACCACCATCGCGACCCGTCGACGTACAAGGCATCTCGCAGCCGCGCCTGCGGCAGGGCGTCCACCAGCCCGGTCAGCAACGACCGGGCCGGCTCGGAGTGCTCGCTGTAGGCGAAGAGCACGAGCTCCTCCGCCCCGTTCTGTCGAGCGAGCTCCTCGAGCTTGGCCGCGAAGTCCGCCGCCGTGCTCACGGGCGGCAGGTCCATGCGGGCGATCAATCCGACGCTGCTGCCACAGACAAAGACCGCCACCAGCGACTCGCGGGGATGAAAACCGAGCTGAAACGGGATCAGGGCCAGCAGGTCGGCCGGCCCCCGCGCCCGGAGCCGTACACGGTCGTCGGTCGGTCCAGCTCGTCCGACCATGCTGTGGCCCGCCCGTCGCGGCCGGCTCAGCCGGCGGCTCATCGGACGACCGCCCTGCCGACGGTCCTTGAACAAAGAACACCAAGGAGAGGACTCATGCCGGCAGGATGCGGATCCGTTCCGCCATCGTTCCGCCCTTCTCGAGATCTGTGGACAACGCTCCATATGGCCCCCTGCCCTGTGGACAACCTCGGTTGCGGCCCTGTCGCGCTCGCTCCGCTGCGCTACCGTGGTCGGAACATGGCTGAGCCCGAGGACGACCTTTCCGGGATGGG
>DASQUF010000315.1:0-4365 GCA_035641435.1 Propionibacteriaceae bacterium
AGCAGGTCGGGGTCGTCGGGGTCGGGGTACGGCGATACGTCGCCGGCGTACCCGAAGTGCCGCAGGGCCACGGTGAGGTGGGCCAGGGCGGCCCCGCAGCTCATCACCAGCGCCCGATCCTCGGGGTCGACCACGGGCAGCGCCCGGCTCCGGTCGGCGTACAGGTGAAGGCGGCCCTCGGCGATGTCGAACCGCCACGGCTGGGTGTTGTGCCCCGAGGGTGCGCGGACGGCGTACCGAAGCAGGAACTGCCAGATCTGCTCCGCGGTGCCACCACGGGGGAAGGTCCCCGCGTCCTCAACGGAGGGGTACGGCTGTACGGCGTTCATCTCTGCCTCCTGGGCGAGTGGGGTCAGGGGGTCGGTGCGGTCTCGGCCAGGACCGTCGTCATCAGGTCGTGGAACTCCGCGGGCTGCTCCCACAGCGGCCGGTGCCCGGAGGTGTCGAAGGTGACGAGCTTTTTGCTCGGGGCCTGGAGCAGGTCGAACCACTGCTGGGCCGGTTCGGCCCGGCCACGCGCCTCGTGGGCACCCTGAGCCAGGTAGACCGGCACATCGAGGCTGGTGGCCTGGGTGCGGAAGTCGATGTCCTGGATCTGCGGGTAGAGCACCGAGAAGGTGTCCATGACCCCAGCGAACACGTGGGCCTGCTCGAGCAGGGTGTATTCCTCGACGAGGATGTTCTCGCCCATCTGACCGGAGCCTTCGGAGTTCCCCGCGTGGCTGTAGGGGTAGACCTCCAGCTCGTAGGACAGCGCCGACTCGTAGTCGAGCATGTTCTCGTACGGCGGCGGTCCGCTGCTGGTCAGCGTGTCCACCAGGTCGGTGTTGCCGGTCTCCCGGGCCCAGGCCAGGGTGTCGCGGTAGAAGATCTGGTCGGTCTCTTTCGGGCTGACCATCTGTCCCACGCCGACGAAGGCCGAGTAGAGCTCCGGTTGGCGCTGCACGGCCAGGACACCCAGGAGGCTGCCCCAGGACTGGCCGGCCAGGTAGATCTGGTCCTTCCCGAACCGGTCGCGCAGGTAGTTGGTGACCTCGAGGGCGTCCGCGACGGCCCGGTCGAGGGTCAGCGAATCCGCCGGGTCGAGCTGGTCGTAGGACTTGCCGGTGCCGCGCTGGTCGAAGGTGGCGACCACGAAGTCGTCCTCGAGCTCCTCGCTGTGGCGACGCATCGCGCCCAGCTCGCTGCCGCCGGGCCCGCCGGCCAGGAACAGCAGCACCGGGTTCTGGTCGCTGCGTCCGCGGATCATCAGCGCGAGGTCATGCCCGCCGATCTCCACCCGAGTCAGCTCCGCGACGCTGCCGGGGACCGCCTGGCCGTCCGCGTCGACGATCGGGTCGGTGGTCGCCGGGCGAGCGACGAAGGCAGCCAGGGCCACGAGCACCAGCCCGGTGGCCAGAGCGACGCCACGACGCAACCAGACGCCGAGCCCACTCAGGAAACCCCGCTGCGAGCGCCCGGTCGACAGCCGGCGCCGCGCCAGGGCCGCACCCAACGCGGCACCCAGCACCATCGGCAGCAGGGCCAGCAGCGCATGGACGCCTCGGCCGAGCGCGAACGCCATGACGCCGTACTCGCTGCCCAGGTGTATGCCGTCCACCGTCGGCCCCGAGGCCCCGAGCCTGGCCAGCTCGAAGACCACCACGAACGTGACCGGAGCCACCAGCATCGCCCATCGGGTGCGGAGCACGAACCCTGCGACGGACCCGACGAGGAGCGCGAGACCCATCGCGGACAGCCCCTCGAACGTGGACATCGGTCCGCGCGGGGTCCACCAGCCGGCGACCAGCCCGTAGCCGACCGCGACGAGGAGCGCGAGACCCCAGGCCAGCCGCTTGTCCGCCACCACTGCACGCAGGAGCACACCAACTCGGCCCCTAACACTGCTGATGACGCCACCGTCTGCCGCATTCCCGGGAGGCTGTCCCAGGTGCGCAACTGGCTGGGGATTGGTGTGCACACTCATCATGGACGCTCCCGATCCAGGCCTTCGGCCGGGCAGTCACCCGACCTACTGTTCCGGGATCCACGCGCCTGCTGCGCACGCCGAGGGAACCTCAGCCCATCCCCTCCACCCTCACCGACTGCCTCTCTCGGCAGCAGGGCCAAACGACTCCCCGGGACGGGGTCACAGGGCCTCGGACCGTGTGGAACTCGGGGCCGTCATCCCGTTCGTGGGGCCGGGTAGAGGTTGTCGACGAGATCGTCGAGCAGCACGAGACGGTGGCCGACCACGTCTGTGCCGGAGCGATCGAGCACGCCAGTAGCCGACACCTCGACGGGAACGGTGCCGGCGGCTGCTCCTGTCGCCTCCTGTCGCCATGCCGCGCTGGGCTGTCGCGGTGGCATGACACACACCTCCTGCCCGCGCGGAACCGATGCGGGCTTGGCGTGCCCGGTCGAGTTCGTCGCGTCGGGCTTGGCGGATGGCGTCGCCGCGGTCTTCGTGTTCGTCGACGGGGGACGTAGCCGATGCCGGCGTGGAGCCGCACGGTGTTGTACTCGACCCGGACGCGGTCGAGCTCACGGTCGAGTTCGCCGGGGTCGCGGATACTCTCCAGGTGTGGCCACTCGCCCATGACATGCCCGAACAGGCTCTCGATCCATGCCTGGTCGGTCGGGGTGGACGGCCGACCGAACCGTTGGGTGATGGCGAAGCCGGCGAGGAACTCGCGGGTGGAGCGCGAGCGCATCTGCGCGCCGTTGTCGGAGGTGGCCAGCAGCAACGGCAGCTGCCCGTCGTCGGCGAGCGCGGCGATCCGGTCGCGGTCGGCGGACAGCAGCGCCTGGCGCAAGGCGGCGGTGGTGCGCTGGTCGGCCAGCTCGAGCAGGCCCTCCGCGGCGAGGGCCTGGGTGAAGGCCACCTCCACCTGGGTGGAGGTCTCCTCGACGGAGGTGACGGTGCCCAGCCACCTGCGCGAGACCATGTCCAGGATCGCGATCGACACCCGGTCCGCGCGCGGCCAGTGTGTGAAGTCGTATGCCCTGACGCGGTTCGGTTTCCACTCCAGCCAGTCCGGCCACCCCGGGTGCGGTGCCGGCTCGCGGCGCGAACGCCCATGCAACACAAGGCCTTCGGAGGCCAGCACCCGGCGCAGCGTGGATGCGGACACGTGCACGAGCTGCTCGCGGGAGCCGCGGGCAGCCAGCTTGCGGTGCGACCGGTCGACCTCGGCCACTGGTGCGACCGGTCGACCTCGGCCACTGGTCGTACAGGACCAGGATGGCGGCACGCTCCGCCTCGAAGATGCCTTGCACCGGGTGCCCACCAGGCGGTGTGTCGTCGAGCTGTCCCTGGGTGAACCCTCGTCGTCCACTTCAGGGACGACAGCGGACCGCCATACGCCAGCGCTGTCGCGATACCCAGCGGATTGGCCACGCCCAGATCCTCACCGGGGAACACGGCGGTCACCTGGGCCTGGGCGAGCACCCGGAAATCCCGGCCAGGATCGCGGCATTCTTACCCGAGGTCACAGCCGATCACCAGGACGATCTGGGGTGCCTCCCGCGCGATAAGACAGCGGCTGCGTCGACCCCATTTTCCCTTTCGCTGGTGCCGGTCGGGACCGCCCATATTGACGTGTCATCGATTGTTTGGGCATACGGCCAGACGGCACGATCCCTCGGCATCGGATTCCACTGGCCATTCGAATCCTGGGGACGGTTCCTACCCGAGCACACCACCGCCATCAGCCTGCTCGACCGGCTCCTACATCCACGCGCCTCACGCAGCGCCGCCATGTTCGCCCTCGCCGCAGGTCCCCGCACCCGTCCTGGCCGACCTCGTCGGCATCAGTACCGGCAAAGCCGCAGCCTGGGCCAAGCTTGCCGCACGCGACTGGAGCGACTACGTCGCCAACCGCGCGGCCAGCCGCTGAGGTCCATCCGGGCGACGAGGCCAGCTCGGGGGCGCGCCCGCGAACTGGATTACCGACTGTGCTGCATGCCGCGGACCATGCGGATCTCCCGCACCCCGCCCTCGACCTGGGCCGTCCCGTCGGCAACGAAGCCGTGCTTGCGGTAGAACGCCTGTGCACGAGGGTTCGGGTCGGCCACCCACAGCGCCACCGACTCCTCCGGATCGACGACCGCCTCCAGCAGCGCCGGCCCAGCACCCGTGCCGTGGTCGGCCGCATACACATAGAGCACATACAGCTGCCTCGCCCACGCCGACCCGGCGTCTAAGGGCGGGCCTGACATGGCGATCCCGACCAGCTCGCCGTCCCGCTCGGCGACAGCCACGCGGTTCCCGCGATAGCGCTCGTCGGTCAACGCAGCAGTCCAAAACCGCTCCCGAGCAGCCAGGAAGCCTGGATCGTCGAGCACCGCGTCCGACATGAGTCCCCGATACGTCTCCTGCCAGCA
>DASQUF010000316.1:0-4554 GCA_035641435.1 Propionibacteriaceae bacterium
CTTGCGCTGGCCGTTGCGGATCTCGGTGACCTCCTCGGTCGGCACGATGATCTCGTAGATGTAGTCCTCCATGTTGAGCGAGGACACCCGGTTCTCCAGGTTCTGCAGCACCCGGTTCTCCATGCCGGAGTAGGTGTGCACCACGTACCAGTCGCCGGGCTTGCTGTGCAGCTCGGTGCGGAAGGACTCCAGCGCCGTCTGGCCGGCGTCCGACTCGGCATCCTCCTCGTCGGACTCCTCGGGCTCATCGGTCTCGGCTGCGGTGGGAGGGGCGCCGAAGTCGAGGTCGACGTCGTCCTCCTCCTCGGTGGCCGTGTCGGTGTCGCCGCCGAAGTTGAGGTTGATGTCGACGTCGTCCTCACGGGCGGTGTAGGTGCCCAGGTCGATGTCGAAGTCGGGCGTCGCACCCTCACTCGCACCGGTCTCGGCACTGTCCACCGGGTCCGCCCCGGGTCGCGCGTCGTCGGCTGAGATGTTCTCGGGCACGTTCGTATCTCCGTTACTTGGTCTTGGTCGGTTGTCAGCTGAAGATTCGGAAGATCGCGGCACCGAAGCCCAGGTCGAGCAGGCTCACGTACGCGATCACGAACAGCACGAAAACCAACACCACGATGAAGTAGTTGACCAGTTGTTGGCCGGTCGGGTAGACGACCTTGCGCAGCTCCCCGACCGACTGCCGGACGAACTTGATCGGCGTCGTCCGCTCCCGTTTGACCGGCTGGTCGCGCTTGGCGGTCGGGACGGCCTTCGGCGTACGCCCCGGCGCCCGCTTGCCGGCGGCGGTGCTGCCGGCCGCGGTGGCCGCGACTCCGGCCGGCTCGAGCACCTTGGCCTCGCCGTGCTCGCCGTCCGCCGTCGGATCCCCGGCTTCGCCGCTCGGGTCGTCGTCGGACTCCCCTACCCCGGCGTTGCGCACGATCTCCTCGAACTCGTCGACGGGCTCGGCGACTTCCGGGTCGTCCTCGGTCAGGTCGTCGTCGAGCTCATCATCGGGGCCGGCAAGGACCGGCGCCTCCGGCGTCCCACCCGGTTCACCCGAGTCGTTGGGCGCGCTGGCCGCGACCGACTCGGTCGAGGAGCCGGTCCGGTCGTCGGTGGCATCCGACGGTCCGGTCGCACCCAACTCGTCGGCCGGCTCGACCTCGTCCTGCTTCGCCACGTTGACCTTTCCCGCCTGATCGCCTTGCTCGTCGTCGTCCTACCTTGCAGGGCAAGAGGGACTTGAACCCCCAACCTTCGGTTTTGGAGACCGATGCTCTGCCAGTTGAGCTATTGCCCTTCGTGGCACCGACACCGCCAGACTCGGACGCCCACGCGGGCGCACGAAAATAACGGTGACTCAGCACCAAGTCTTCGAGTGTACTGAGGTTTGTGATCAGAGTCGAACCGTTGACCCGAGCCCGGGCCTGAATCGGATGCTCGGCGAACTCGCGGCCGGAGCGCTGGCCGGCCTGGCCGTGGCCATGCCGGTGGGCGCGATCGGAGCGTACCTGCTGGGCCTCGCGGCCCGGCAGCGGTTCGCCGTTGCGGCGGCCGCGGCCCTGGGCGTGGCCTCGGTCGACGGCGCGTACGCGTTGGTCGCCTCGCTGGGCGGGGCGGGCCTCCGGGCCGTGCTTCAGTCGGCGTCAACGATGCTCACCTGGCTGGCCGCTCTCGTCCTGGTGGTGCTCGCGGTGCGCACCCTCCAGCAGGCGGTCCGCCGCTACCGGTCGGCGGCCCCGGCGGTGGCGCGGGCCGGATGGGCGGCGAGTGCCGGGAAGGCGTACCTGGGGCTGATGGGGCTGACCGCGGTCAACCCCGCGACGGTCATCACCTTCTCCGCGGTCGTGCTCGGCCGCCCGGCGGGCGACGCGGACCTGACCTGGCCCGCGGTCGTGCTGTTCGCGGTCGGCGCCTTCGTCGCCTCGGCCGCCTGGCAGCTGCTGTTGGTCGGCGGCGGCTCGGTCCTCGGCCGGCTGCTGGCCGGTCGCCGCGGTCAGCTGGCCATCGCCGCGGCGTCGGCGTCGCTGATGCTCGGCCTGGCCGTCGCCGTCCTCCTCCGCCGGTGACGAGCGGATCGTGTGGCTGGGCGCCACCCAGGGAGCGTGGATGGGCCTGGCGGGAGCCCGAGCTTGCGAGGGCGGATGGTTGCGACCGGGGATGACGCCCAGCCGCTCGGTCTGCGAGGAGGGGTCAGCGGCGACCGAGAAGCTTCTCGCTGGCGGCCCGCAGGACGCAGGTGGCCAGGCCGTCGACGGCGGTGGCCACCTCCTCCGGCGAGGGGAAGCTCGGCGCGATCCGGATGTTGCGGTCGCGGGGATCGCGGCCGTACGGGAAGGCGGCGCCGGCCCCGGTCAGCGCTATGCCCGCCGCCCGGGCCAGGTCGACCACCCGCGTCGCTGTGCCGTCCAGCACGTCGAGGCTGACGAAGTAGCCGCCGTCCGGGTTGGTCCAGGTGGCCACGCCATGCTCTCCCAGCCGCTTGGCCAGGATCTCGGTGACCTGGGCGAACTTCGGCGCCAGCAGCGCCCGGTGCGACCGCATCAGCTCCAGCACCCGGTCGGAGCTCTGCAGGTACATCACGTGCCGCAGGTGGTTGACCTTGTCCGGCCCGATGGTCCGCTTGGCCAGGTGTTTGAGGTACCAGGCCACGTTGGCCGCCGATCCGGCGAAGAACGACACGCCGGCCCCGGCGAAGGTGATCTTGGAGGTCGAGGCGAACAGGAACGGCCGGTTCGGGTTGCCCGCCTCCTCGGCCAACCCGAGGATGTCCAGGGCCGGGATCTCGTCGTCGGTCAGGTGGTGCACCGCGTACGCGTTGTCCCAGAACATCCGGAAGTCGTCGGCCGCGGTGGGCATCTCGAGCAGTGCTCGGGTGACGTCGGCGGTGTAGACGGCGCCGTTGGGGTTGGCGTACGTCGGCACGATCCAGATGCCCTTCACCGCGGGGTCCTCGGCGACCAGCTCACGCACCTCGTCCAGGTCGGGGCCGTCCGAACCGAGGTCCACCGGGATCATCTCGATCCCGAACTGCTCGCACAGCGCGAAGTGCCGGTCGTATCCCGGGACCGGGCAGATGAACTTGACGGCCCCGCGCGACCAAGGGGCGTACGAGTCCACCGTGCCCTTGAGCAGGGAGAAGACCAGTGTGTCGTGCATGATCGCCAGACTGGCGTTGTCGCCGGCGATCAGCTGGTCGACCGGCACGTTGAGCAGGGGCGCGAAGATCTCCCGCAGCTCGGGCAGGCCGTACAACCCAGTAGGCGGGCTGTAGTTGCGGCAGTCGACGCCGTCCGCGGCGCGGTAGGTGCCCTCGCCGGGCAGAGTGAGCAGCTCATTGGACAGGTCCAGCTGGGCGGACGAGGGCTTGCCCCGGGTCATGTCCAGCTTCAGGCCGCGGCCGACCAGGGCTTCGTACGCGAGCACCTGCTCCGCGTGGACCGCGGCGAGCTCCTCGTGGCTGAGGTCGGACAAGGGCATGACGGACATCCATTTCGACGCATCGGTCTGGGCGCTGGCAGTTTAGGTGGTCCAGTCGGCGATCGTAGAGTCGGTTCCTGACTGAAGCGTGGGAGCGCAGCGACCTCCAGCCCCAGCGGCGAGCTGGGTCGACGTCCAACATCGCCCGCTGGGTCACCGACCGCGCCGCAACCGACCCGGATCTGCGAGCGATCAAGCAGGGCAACATCGTGATGAGCTACGGCGATCTGAACACGGCCAGCGCCCGCTTCGCGTCCGTGCTGGTCGAGCACGGCGTACGCGCCGGCGACCGGGTGGCGATGACCATGCCGAACGTGGAGTACTTCCCCGTCGTCTACTACGCGATCCTGCGCCTCGGCGCCATCGTCATGCCGATGAACCCGCTGCTCAAGGTTGGGGCCGGGCGATGTGGTCTTCGGCGGGCTGCCGCTGTTCCACTCCTTCGGCCAGACGGTCGGCCTGAACGCGGCGATGGCGGGCGGGGCATGCCTGACCCTGCTGCCCAGGTTCGACGGGGAGCAGGCGTTGTCGATCGTCGCCGCCGACAAGGTCACGGTGTTCCTCGGCGTGCCCACGATGTACATGGCGCTGCTAGACGGCTCCTCTCTGTGTCAAGTCGCTGGCGCGAGCAGTTGTAGTGTCGGCATCGGTGGGCCTGGGAAGTGACTTGTCCGAAGAGTCGGTGTAGGGGTTGTGCCGGCCGCGCTGGATGTTGTAGTCGCCCCCTGGTGTCCTCCCAGGTCCGCCGTTTGCCGGTCACCGGCGTCTTTCAGGAGCTGGCGGTAGACGATGTCGGACAGGCGTCGTTTCAAGCAGCGCAAGGCTTCTTTGTGGCTTTTGCCGTCGGCTCGCTTCCGTTGGTAGTAGGTCCGGCCCGGTCCGTCGAGGCGGATTTGGGTGATGGCCGCGATGTGTAGGCAGCAGTTGAGCTGTCGGTCTCCCGCGCGGGAGAGCCGGTGACGTACGACGTCGCCGGAGGAGGCCTCGATGGGCGCGGTCCCGGTGTAGGAGGCGAAGGCCGCCGGCGTGCGGAACCGGTGGACGTCCCCGACGCGGGCCAGGATCTTCGCGGCGGTCAGGGTACCGACGCCAACG
>DASQUF010000317.1:0-9694 GCA_035641435.1 Propionibacteriaceae bacterium
ACGTCGTGCACGATGTCGACCCGCCGGGTCCGGTACGCCCCGGTGAAGCCGTCCACCTCGACCTCGGCGGCAGCCGCGCCGTACGCGAAGTACTTGAACGGCTCGCCCTGCATCCGGTTTGCATCCCAGTGCAGCCCGGCCGTGCGGTAGAAGCCGGCCGCCCACAGCGGCACCCGCATCCCGTACGCCTCCCGGACCAGGTCGGCCCACCCGACCTGGCGGTCGTGGAAGCCGATTCCGGTGACCACCCCGTCGACGAACCGGACGTCGGCGGGGTGGACGCCGAGCTGGCCGGCCGCGACGGTGTTCAGCCGAGCCCGGATCTGCTCGCAGGCGTCCTTGATCGCCCCGCCGTTCAGGTCCGCACCGGAGCTGGCCGCGGTGGCCGAGGTGTTGGGAACCTTGTCGGTGCGGGTCGGCGCCAGCCGGACGTAGGACAGCGGCACGCCGAGCGCGGTGGCCGCGACCTGGATCATCTTGGTGTGCAGGCCCTGGCCCATCTCGGTGCCGCCGTGGTTGATCAGCACCGAGCCGTCCTTGTAGACGTGCACAAGTGCCCCGGCCTGGTTGAACGCCGTCAGGTTGAACGAGATCCCGAACTTGACCGGCGTGATCGCCAGCCCGCGCTTGGTGTCGGGGTGCTCGCGGTTGAACGCGGCCACGGCCGCCGTGCGCCGGGCGAAGTCGCTGCGCTCGCGCAGGATCGACCAGATGTCGCTCAGCCGCTCCGCATGCCGGACCGGCTGACCGTAAGGGGTGGTCTGACCGGGCGAGTACAGGTTCCGCCGGCGCAGCTCGTCCGGCTCGACGCCGAGCAGCGGGGCGCAGCGACCGAGGATCTCCTCGATCACGATCATGCCCTGCGGTCCGCCGAACCCCCGGAAGGCGGTGTTGGACTGCCGGTGGGTTTTGGCGACCCGGCCGAGCACCTCGACGTTCGGGATCCAGTAGGCGTTCTCGATGTGGCACAGCGCCCGGGCGAGCACCGGCTCGGACAGGTCCAGGCTCCATCCTCCGTTGCTGGTCAGCGTGGCCCGCAGCGCGCACAGCCGCAGGTCGGCGTCGAACCCCACCTCCCAGGTGGCGAAGAACGGGTGCCGCTTGCCGGTCATCGTGATGTCCTGCGTGCGGTTGAGCACCAGGCTGACCGGGCGGCCGGTGATCGTGGCGCCCAGAGCGGCCACCGCGGCCAGCCCGTGGGGCTGGAACTCCTTGCCGCCGAACCCGCCGCCCATCCGCAGGCACTGGACCGTGACCGCGTGGGCGCTCAGCCCGAGCACATGGGCGACGATGTCCTGGGTCTCGCTGGGGTGCTGGGTGCTGGACTGGACGAACACCTGACCGCCCTCGTCCACGGTGGCCAGCGCCGCCTGGCCCTCCAGGTAGAAGTGCTCCTGGCCGCCGATCTCCAGGTCGCCGGTGAAGGTGTGCGCCGCCTCGCGCAGGCCCTGTTTCACGTCCCCGCGGCGAAGCGTGCGCGGGGTGCCCTGGAAGCTCTCGGCGGCGATGGCGTCGTGCACGCTGACCAGGGCGGCTAGCGGCTCGTAGTCCACCTCGACCGCCTCGGCGCCCTGCCGGGCCGCGTCGGGCGTCTCGCCGAGCACCCAGCAGACCGCATGACCGTAGAACATCACCTCGTCGGGGAACAGCGGCTCGTCGTGCTTCTCGCCCGCGTCGTTGAGCCCCGGGACGTCGGCGGCGGTGAGCACCTTGACCACGCCGGGCACCGCGTACGCCGGGTCGGGGTCGAGCCGGGTGACCCGGGCGTGGGCGTGCGGGGCCTGCTTCGGCCAGGCGTGCAGCGCGTCCTTGGTCCGACCAGCCAGGTCGCCGGTGTAGAGGGCGGTGCCGGTGACGTGCAGCGCGGCGCTCTCGTGGGAGACCTCGAGGCCCACCTTCGGGTTGTTCGGCCGGTCGGCGAGCGGGCCGTACGCGGTGGTCATGGCTCTACACCTCCGCCCGGCGCTCGGTGCTCACGCGGTCGCTCCGACCGGCTTGCGCGGCTGGGTCGCATAGAGCTTCAGCAGCGAGGTCCGCAGCATGGCGGTGCGGTAGCGGGCGCTGGCCCGGTGGTCGCTGAGCGGCGTCCCCTCGCCGGCCAGCACCTCGGCGGCGGACCGGACGGTGGTCGCCGTCCAGGGCCGACCAGTCAGCGCCTCCTCGGTCGCGGTGGCTCGGATCGGCGTGGCCGCCACCCCGCCCAGACCGATGGCCACCGTCTCGACCACGCCGTCGGCGAGGGTCATGGCGTAGCCGACGGCGACGCTGGAGATATCGTCGAACCGACGCTTGGCGATCTTGTGGAAGGCGGCGACCGGGGCGACCGGCAGCGGGATGCGGATGGTCTTGATCAGCTCACCGGGGCGAAGCACGGTCAGCCGGTAGCCGGTGAAGAACTCCTCCAGCGGCACCTCCCGCTCGCCGTCCCGGGCGGACAGGACCAGGGAGCAGCGCAGCGCCAGCAGGGCGGGCGTGGCGTCGCCGATCGGGGACCCGGTGCCCAGGTTCCCACCCAGGGTCGCGCCATTGCGGATCAGCCGGGACGCGAACTGCGGGAACATCGCGTCCAGCAGCGGGACCCGGCCGGCCAGCCCGCGCTCCGCCTCGGACAAGGTGAGCGCGGCACCGACGTCGATCCGCTCCTCGGTGATCTCCAGTCGGCGGAGCTCGGGCAGCCGGTCGATGCCGATGCTGAGCGGGGCCCGGGCGTGCCGGAGGTTGAGCTCGACACCCCAGTCGGTGGAGCCGGCCACGATCTGGGCGGTCGGCTCGTCGGCGAGCAGGTTGAGGGCATCAGCCAGCGTCTCGGGCCGGATGAAGACGCCGGCCGCGCTCCCGACCCGGGCGGCCACCGGGGGTGGCGCCGGGTGCTCGCAGCGCTCGCGCAGCGGGTCGGTCGATCCCGGCACCGGCAGGGCGTAGGCGGCGTCGCGGATCGGCCGGTAGCCAGTGCAGCGGCACAGGTTGCCGCTGAGCGCGTGCAGATCGAAGCCGTTGGGCCCGTGTTCGTGGTCGGTCGCGGTGCCCGGGACAGTCGGGTCGGGATGGCCGTTGGTGTCCGCGCCGCGGGCCGCGCTCTCGCCGTCGGCCTCCGGTTCGGCGGCGGCGACCCTCTCGGTCCGGCCGGTCGGCGTACGGTCGGGTCGGTAGTACTCCCCCGCCATGGCGCAGACGAAGCCCGGGGTGCAGTAGCCGCACTGCGAGCCGCCCCGGTCGGCCATCTCCTGCTGCACCGGGTGCAGCGCCTCCGGCGTACCCAGGCCCTCGGCGGTGATCACCTCCTGACCTACGTAACCGGCGGCGGGGACCAGGCAGGCATTGATCGCGGTCCACCGGCTGCGCTGCTCGCCGTCCGGCCGACTGACCAGCACGGCGCAGGCCCCGCACTCGCCCTCGGCGCAGCCCTCCTTGCTGCCGGTCAGACCGACCGACCGCAGCCAGCTGAGCAAGGTGACGTGGCCGCCGACCGGGCCCAGCCGGCGAGGCCGACCGTTGACGGTCACTGACGCATCCAAATGAACGCTCCCTCGTGACGGCTCCAGCTGCCCGTCTGCCCGCATGGCCGGATAGGGAGCACAGCTCGGTGCGGCGATCTGCGGCGCGGCTACGGCGCCGGAGTTGATCAATGTTACTCGCGGACCGCCGGTTGCGTAACCCGGTCGGCTGGGCTCCCCTCGACAAAAACTGCCGCCAGATTGCCGATCCGCGACCCGAATCAGCGCAATCTGTCGGCAGTTTCCGGAAGTTGGTTGAGCTCAGAGCGACAGGTGCACGCGTAGGGCGGCGTCCAGCTCGGTCACGAGGGATGGCGGCACACGGCCCAGCCTCGTCACCAGGCGACTGACGTCAACCGACCGCACCTGCTCCGCCTGAGCCTTGGAGGGCACCGAGAGACCGCATTCTCCTGCCGGCAGCAGTACCTGGAACGGCAGAACTCGGGCAACGCTGCTTGTCACCGGGACGACCGTGACAACGCCGCGGCCCAGCTCATCGGCCCGCCGGTTGGCCTGGTCGTTGCTGACGAGAACCGCCGGCCGGCGTTTGTTGGCTTCCGAGCCGCGAATCGGCTCAAGATCGGTCAGCCAGACCTCGCTACGCCTCACGCGCGAGTCAGCCCGTCGGCCACCGCGGTGTCCCATGCAGCGGCGTCCTCGCTCCGGGACCAGTCGTCCCACGCCTGCTCATAGGCGTCTCCGAGGGCATCGTGCCGCAGCCGGTCGACCGCGTACTGGATCACGGCCGATCGCGAGCCGATCCCGTTCTGAGCAGCGAAGTCGTCGAGATACTGAACGTCGATCCTCGAGAGGCTGACACTGATCTTCATACCACGATGCTACCCCTTGTGCTACCCAAGGTGTGAACGGAGGAGACGCGCAAACAGAAACCGGTCACAGACTGCAGTGGACCCGGAGGGATCCCTGCAGTCTGCGACCGGCTTCTTGGAGGGGTGAGCCCTCCGCGGTCTTACTTGTAGGAGACGGTGGCACCGGCGGCCTCGAGGGCCTCCTTCGCCTTGTCCGCGGTCTCCTTGTTGACCTTCTCCAGGACGGCCTTGGGCGCGGCCTCGACCAGGTCCTTGGCCTCCTTCAGGCCCAGGCTGGTGAGGGTACGCACCTCCTTGATGACCTGGATCTTCTTCTCGCCGACCGACTCGAGGACGACATCGACCTCGTCGCTGCCCTCCTCCTCGGCCGGAGCGCCGGCGTCGCCACCGGCGGCTGGAGCGGCGGCGGCCATGGCGACCGGAGCGGCCGCGGTCACCCCGAACGTGGTCTCGAACTCCTTCACGAACTCGCTGAGCTCGATCAGGGTGAGCTCCTTGAAGGCGTCAAGGAGCTCGGCGGTGCTGAGCTTCGCCATGATGGGCGTCCTTTCTTACTGGTCTTCCGCAGCAGATGCTGGCGTGGTGTCCTCGGCGGCGGTCTCCGTCGAGGGTGCAGCGGGTGCTGCGGTTGCCGCTGAGGCGGCGAGTTCTTCGTTGCTGGGCTCGGATGTGTCCTCCGGGGCCGCCAGCTCGGCGTCGGTCGGTTCGGTCGTGTCGGCGGCCGCGGCCAGGTCGGCGTTGGCCGGCTCGGGACGGGCATCGCCTGCCGCCAGCAGTGACGGGTTCTCCGCCGCGGCCTGCTCCAGCGCCGCGATCAGGCGGGCAGCCTGGGACAGCGGCGCGGAGATCAGCGAGATGGCCTGCTGCAGGATGCCCTGCATGCCGCCGGCCACCTTGGCCAGCAGGACCTCCCGCGACTCGAGGTCGGCCAGCCGACGGACCTCTTCGGGGGTGATCACCTTGCCCTCGAGCACCCCGCCCTTGATGATCAGCAGCGGGTTGGCCCGACCGAAGTCGCGCAGCCCCTTGGCCACGTTGACCGGGTCGCCCGAGATGAAGGCGATCGCGGTCGGCCCGACCAGGAGGTCATCGACCCCCGGGACCCCGGCCTCCCGGGCCGCGATCGTGGTCAGGGTGTTCTTCGACACGGCGTAGGTCGCGTCGTCGCCGAGAGAGCGGCGGAGCTCACCGAGGGCCTTCACGCTCAGCCCTCGGTACTCGGTCAGCACGACGCCGGCCGAGCTGCTGAACCGCTTGCTCAGCTCCGCGACGGCGGCTGCCTTGTCCGGCCTCGCCATAGTGTTCCTCTCCTTCGTTGGGTTTCGCGCCGGAGAGGCTGGCGGGCGGGAGGCGTACGGACAACAAGAAGCCCTCGGTGCACAGGTGCAACCAAGGGCAGCGGCAGACTGGGTACGCCTGCGGAACAACCTTCAGCTTTCACCTGCGCGGGCTGTCCGTACGGACTCTTCGGGTCGGGCACGGGGCTCGACCAACCAGCGGTCTTCGGCGTGGTCAAGGGTACGCGGTAGCTGCGGCCGTAACCAAATGCGGCAGCTCCGTCGATCAGGTCAAGGCCAAATTTCTCGATCGCCGCTATAAGTAGCCAAATCTTAACCTTGGGCCCCGACACTGGCGACGTTTATCTCAATTTGATAACGTGCGCCGACGCCGATGGTTCGACACCCGGGGAATCGAACCTCACCGATATCGGCACCAGGGATCCGAGGGGAGCCACTCCACCATGGGGAAGTTCTATCGACGGCTGGGCGCAGTCGCGGCCACATTCGCCCTAGGTTGGGCCGCGCTGGGCGTCGCTACGCCCGCCGCGGCCGCCGCCACCTGTGAGACCTATTTCAAGTCCTACAACACCGTCAAGGTGGGCACCAAGGGAACCCAGACAAAGGCTGCCCAGTGCCTGATCCGCCGCTCCAAGCGCCCGGTTCGCGCGGACGGCTCGTTCTCCGCCGCGGACGCCGCCCAGCTGCGGCAGTTCCAGCGCTCCGTCGGCCTGGCCCGCACCGGCGTGGTCAATGACCCGACCTGGATCGCCCTCATCTCGTACGGCTCGCGTCCCCCGCTCAGCGTCGGTGACCGCGGTCTCCACGTCATCCGGCTGCAGCGCGCGTTGCGCGCGGCCGGCTACAAGACCCTCACCGGCACCGGCTTCTACGGCAGCCGGACCGTGACCGCGGTCAAGGCCGTGCAGCGCGGCAACGGGTTCAAGGCCACCGGCATCGTCGGGCCGAAGTTCTGGCGGCTGCTGCAGAGCGGCAAGCTCAAGCCGGGCAAGAAGGCCTCGGCGCCGAGGCCGGCCGTCGCCTCGGCCAGGGCCTCGAACAAGGCCGCTGTTGCGCTGGCCTTCGCCAAGCGCCAGCTCGGCGACAGCTACGGCTACGGCGCCACCGGCCCGAACCGCTGGGACTGCTCCGGCCTGACCCAGGGCGCCTACAAGGCGGCCGGCGTCAAGCTGCCGCACAGCGCCCGCGGCCAGATGAAGTACGGCAAGGCGATCGCCAAGAGGAGCCTGCGTCCGGGTGACCTGGTGTTCTTCTACTCACCGGTCCGGCACGTCGCGATCTACGCCGGTAGCGGCAAGGTGATCCACGCCTCGCGGCCGGGCAAGCCCGTGGCCTACATCAAGATGGCATACATGCCGTACGCGGGGGCGCGCCGCATCGCGTAACCCCTCGGTAGGGCTCACCCGTCACCCCCTGACGGGAAAGTGGTCACAGGCTGCAGAATCCGGCCCAGATTCTTGCCGCCTGTGACCACTTTCCGCTGTGATGGGGCTGTGTCTTCGGCCCTAGTGATCAGCAAGGGGGGCGACCCCCTTGGACCCCCGACAAACTGATGGAGTTCGCCCGGCGCGCCCAAGCGACGTGGCGCGGATCCACGAGCTGATCGTCGACCTCGCCACCTACGAGCGCGCGGCCGACGAAGTCCGCTCCACGCCCGAGCAACTGCACGAAGCCCTCTTCGGACCCCAGCCCGCGGCGTACGCCCTGGTCGCCGAGGTGGACGACAGGGTCGTCGGCTTCGCCCTCTACTTCCGCAGCTTTTCCACCTGGGAAGGCGTGCACGGGTTCTACCTGGAGGACCTCTACGTCGCGCCCGAGCAGCGCGGCCTGGGGCTCGGCAAGGCGCTGCTGGTGGCGCTGGCCGAGATCGCGGTCGAGCGGGGCTACGCCCGGCTGGAGTGGGCGGTGCTGAACTGGAACCAGCCCGCCATCGACTTCTACACCAGCATCGGGGCCGTCCCCATGGACGAGTGGACCGTCTACCGACTGGCCGGCCCGGCCCTGCAGCGGGTAGCCAGCGCAGCACCCGAACCGGAGGCCCCGCGTGCCGTAACGAGCTGAACGGGCCCGCGGGGTCCCTGGCCGGTTCACCCAACGGCGGGAACAGGAGCGACAGGTGTCTGGCGCCCATTCACCCAGAAACTGCCGACAGACTGCAGGGTTCCGGGTCTCGGAACTGCAGTCTGTCGGCGTCTCTGCGTGGAGGAGGACTTACTCGGCTTCGGGGCGCACCCGGTTGGGGTCCAGCGGAATGCCCGGGCCCATCGTGGTGGACACGGTGATCTTGCGCAGGTAGCGGCCCTTCGCGGCACTCGGCTTGAGGCGCAGGATCTCGTCCAGCGCGGCGTAGTAGTTCTCGGCCAGCTTGTCGGTGGAGAACGACGCCTTGCCGATGATGAAGTGCAGGTTGGCGTGCCGGTCCACCCGGAACTCGATCTTGCCGCCCTTGATGTCGGACACCGCCTTGGCGACGTCGACGGTCACGGTGCCGGTTTTCGGGTTCGGCATCAGGCCACGCGGACCGAGGACCCGGCCGAGCCGGCCCACCTTGCCCATCAGGTCCGGGGTGGCGACGACGGCGTCGAAGTCGAGGTAACCGCCGGCCACCTTGTCGATCAGCTCGTCGGCTCCGACCTCGTCGGCGCCGGCGTTGCGCGCGGCCTCGGCCCGGTCACCGGTGGCGAAGACCAGCACCCGGGCGGTCTTGCCCGTGCCGTTGGGCAGGTTGACCGTGCCGCGGACCATCTGATCGGCCTTGCGGGGATCGACCCCTAGCCGCATCGACACATCGACGGTCTCGTCGAACTTGGCTCCTGCGTTGGCCTTGGCGAAGTCGAGCGCCTCGGCCGGGGTGTAGAGCTTGTCCGCCTCGACCTTGCTGGCCACGGCGGCGTAGGTCTTGCTGCGCTTCATCTGCTGGTTCCTTTCACCAGGTGTGGTGCGGGCCGCGCCGGCCCTCCCACGGGGTTGTCAGTTCGGTTCTCCTTGAGAACCGGTCGCAGACGGCAGACATTCCGGCTGCCGGGCTGCCGTCTCTGACCGGTTTCGGGTACGAGCGGGTTCAGTCAGAAACGGTGACGCCCATGCTGCGGGCGGTCCCCTCGACGATCTTCATCGCCGCGTCGACGTCGTTGGCGTTGAGGTCGGGCAGCTTGGTGTTGGCGATCTCGCGGACCTGGTCGCGGGTGATCCGGCCGACCTTGTCGCGCTGCGGTACGCCGGAGCCCTTCGCCACGCCGGCCGCCTTCTTGATCAGCTCGGCGGCGGGCGGGGTCTTGGTGACGAAGGTGAACGACCGGTCCTCGTAGATCGTGATCTCGACCGGGATCACCGTGCCGCGCATGGACTCGGTCGCGGCGTTGTAGGCCTTGACGAACTCCATGATGTTGACCCCGTGCGGACCGAGGGCGGTACCGACCGGCGGGGCGGGCGTGGCGGAGGCCGCGTTGAGGGCGACCTTGACCAGCGCGGCGACTTTCTTCTTGGCAGGCATGCGGGATGGGTTCCTTGTTGGTGGTGGGTGAGGCCGTCAGACCTTCTGGATCTGCGGGAAGGTGAGGTCGACCGGAGTCTCCCGGCCCAGGATCTCGACCAGCGCCTTGAGCCGCTGGTTGTTGACGTTGATCTCGGTGATCGTCGCGTGGACGCCGGCAAAGGGACCGTCGACCACCATCACGGAGTCACCGACGGCGAAGTCGGCCACCTCGACCTTCTTCTTGGTGCGCCGGCTCGGACCCTCGCCAGCGGTCGCGGCGGCGACCACAGCCGGGGCCAGCATCTTCTCGACCTCGTCCAGGCTGAGCGGAACCGGCGAGTTGGAGTGTCCGACGAAGCCGGTCACCGAAGGGGTGTGACGGACGGTCGACCAGGACTCGTCGGTCAGGTCCATCCGAACCAGCACGTAGCCCGGTAGCACGGTCCGCCGGACCTGCTTGCGCTGGCCGTTGCGGATCTCGGTGACCTCCTCGGTCGGCACGATGATCTCGTAGATGTAGTCCTCCATGTTGAGCGAGGACACCCGGTTCTCCAGGTTCTGCAGCACCCGGTTCTCCATGCCGGAGTAGGTGTGCAC
>DASQUF010000318.1:0-2025 GCA_035641435.1 Propionibacteriaceae bacterium
GCAGATCGTAACGCTGGCATCCGGCGGCGGCTCCCGTGTGGTCGTATGTGTCTACGCCGTGCAAACCTCCAGGGCATGACGACCACTCGCGTCCACAACTTCTCCATCTCAGTCGACGGCTTCGGCACCGGTGAGGGTCAGAGCCACGACGCACATTTCGGTCATGCCGGGGATCGGCTGCACCAGTGGATGTTCGCCACCCGGTGGTGGCAGCCCGGCGGCAGCGGCGGCATCGACGACGCCTTCGCCCAGCAGCACGGACCGGGGATCGGCGCCGAGATCATGGGTGCCGGGAAGTTCGGCCACCCCGGATGGCACGAGGACCCGGAGTGGAAGGGCTGGTGGGGTTCCAACCCGCCGTTCCACACACCGACCTTCGTCCTCACCCATCACCGGCGCCCGTCGATCGAGATGGAGGGCGGCACGACCTTCCACTTCATCGACGCCTCGCCTGCCGAGGCGCTCAAGACCGCCAGCGAGGCCGCCGGCGGCCAGGACGTACGCATCGGCGGGGGTCCCACCATGATCCGCGACTTCTTTGCTGCCGGGCTCATCGACCACATGCACATCGTGGTGGTCCCGATCCTGCTCGGCCGAGGCGTACGCCTCTGGGACGGACTGGAGGGCCTCGAGAAGGACTACCAGGTCGAGGCCACCTCCTCGCCCAGCGGAGTCACACACGTGACGTTCACCCGTACCGGTGTCTGAACCGCCTCGGTGAGGCTGACCGGACCCCGTGAGCTGATCCATCTCGTGTGAGGGTCCTTCATTGGGGTGCAGGCACCAGCGTCGACCGCTGGTGCCCGGTAGCTGAGAGCGCTACCAGTGCCACAACCGATGAGATCGGTGCGGTGGTCCGGTCGAACCGAACGACGACCAACCAACGAGAAGGGAACCGCGATCATGAAGCTCACTACCACCACGATGGTCACCGTCGACGGCGTGATGCAGGGACTCGGCGGGCCGGACGAGGACCGCAGCGGCGGATTCGAGCGCGGCGGATGGGTGGCGCCGCTGTTCGACAACGAGGCCGGGACGTTTCTGAACCAGGTCTACGAGCGCGCCGACGCGTTCCTGTTCGGTCGGCGGACCTACGAGATCTTTGCCGGCTCCTGGGGAGCAATGGCAGATCCGGGCGACAACCCCATCTGGGAGGCGTTGAACACGCGGCCGAAGTACGTCGCATCGACCACACTCACCGAACCGCGGTGGGCGAACACCACCGTCCTCTCCGACGACCTCGCGACCGCCATCGCAGACCTGAAGGCCAAGCCGGGAGGCGACTTGCAGGTGCACGGCAGCGGCGCCCTGATCCGCTGGCTACTCGACAACCAGCTTGTCGACGAGATCACCCTGCTCGTCTGCCCCGTGGTCGTCGGCCAGGGCACGCGGCTGTTCCCCGACGCCGGCCCGGACATAGCGCTCGACCTGGTGGAATCGCGGTCCACCCCGAAGGGGGTAACGATCCAGGTCTACCGGCCCACCGGCCGCCCGCAGTACGAAACGGCCACGCCCGACTGAACACGTGACGTGGGTGCCGCATGAGACGGCCGACCGGTTCCAGCCGTATGGCCAAGACCCACCCACGAGTCGCCCTCGGTGCTGACCTCAACGCCGCCGCCGTCCCGGATCGCCCGGCGCAGGATGGCCGCATGCTCGTCCCGCACCGCCCCGTAGTGGCCGGTCGTCGGAGCGTCCCATGGTTCGGCTACGGTAGGTCCTCGAGAAACCCGTCCCCAGTCTGGAGTCGGCCATGCCACGCTCACCCTCGCCCACCGTTGAGCTCCCGCGGTTGCGGGCCGCCGTCGACGGCCGCGTCATCACCCCCGACGATCCCGGCTACGACCAGGCCCGGACGATCTTCTACGGCGGATTCGAGCGCCGCCCGGCGGCCATCGTCCGCCCGGCCGACGCCGCCCAGGTCGCCCAGGTGGTCAACCAGGCCCGCGACGGCGGGCACGAGCTGGCCGTGCGGGCCGGCGGCCACAGCACCGTCGGCCACAGCCTCACCGAGGGCGGGATCGT
>DASQUF010000319.1:0-4255 GCA_035641435.1 Propionibacteriaceae bacterium
ATTCGGTGCCGTGAATCCGTAACGTCGCTGGATCTCCTCCCACAACGCGTCGCTCATCGCCCGCGCCTCCGGCGAGGACGGATCGCACGCGACGATCTCAATATCGCCTGCCATAAGTCCATCAAAGCAGGCCGGCTGGACTTGACCGGGAGACCGGGAAGGCGACAGCCCGGTGGGGCTGGTCCGGCGGCCACACGTACCAGGTTGGCCCGTGCCGCAACTCCGGAGTGCGCCCCAAAATCGGCGTCCCCGGAGCCCCTTCAGCGCCTCGGGGAGCAGGTCGCGTTCGGTGTAGCCGTCGGGAAGGTAGCGCAGCCGCCCGTCGAGCAGGCACGGCGCCGCGGCGTCCATCCGGGCAAGGTGCCCGCCGCGCCACGAGCTCTACGCGGCGGAACGATGCAATCGGCGCACGGCCAGCCTGGCCGAACGGCATTACTGACCACCAGGGTGGCCCGCCTCAAGAGCCGGCGATGGTCGCGATGCCCTCGGCGATGGCGGCAGCCGTGCTGGCGGCGTATCCGAGGACGAGGCCGGGTGGTCCGGGCCGCTGGTAGTGCCAGGAGAGCGGCTGCACCTTGACGCCGCGTTCGAGGGCGGCGGCCGCTAACTCGATGTCGTCGACCTTGGAGTCGAAGGTGATCATCAGGTGCAGGCCGGCCGCGGCACCGTGCACCCGGGCGTTCGGGAGATGAGTGCTGAGGGCCTGGATCATCGCGTCGCGGCGGCGGTGGTGCCGGCCGCGGATCACCCGCAGATGGCGTTCCAGTTCGCCGGACTCCATCAGCTCGGCCAGCACCAGCTGGGGCAGTACCGCGTTGCCGAGGTCGGCGCACCGCGTGGCCGCGATCATGCTGTCGGCGTACCGGCGAGGCACGAGCGTCCAGCCGACCCGCAACGCGGGCGCGAGGAGCTTGGACACACTGCCTGCATAGCAGACGTGCTCGGCGACCAGCGACCGAAGTGCCGGCACGGGCGGCCGGTCGTAGCGGTGCTCGGCGTCGTAGTCGTCCTCGATCACCAAGCCGCCGTCCTCCAGCGCATGAGTTCGCGCCGCCGCCCGCCGCCGAGCACCACCCCGGTCGGGAACTGGTGTGCGGGCGTGATCAGCACCGCCGGCGCATCGAGGGCTGACACCTGCAGGCCGTCGTCGTCGACCGGTGCCGGCGGGGTCTCGATGCCCCAGCTCCACAAGTGCTGGCGGGCGCCGAGCGAGCTCGGGTCCTCGGTCGCGATCCGGGTGATGCCGTCGTCGCGCAGCACCTGCGCGAGCAGCCCGAGCGCCTGTGCGACCCCGGCGACCACGATCACCTCGGCCGGGTCGACACGGATCCCGCGGTTGCGGGCCAGCCAGTTCGCGACCGCGCGCCGGAACGGTGGTGCGCCCCGCGGGTTGCCGTAGCCGAACGCGGTCGGCGACAGGCTCGCGAGCACCGACCGCTCGGCGCGCAGCCAGGCTGTGCGCGGGAACGCGGCCAGGTCCGGTACGCGTGCCCGTGCTGCTGGGCGTGCTCGGGCCCCTGCTCGAACGCCGCACGCCCCGCGCCCAGGTCGTGATCGCCGCGGTGGTCGTCACGACCGGCAGCGTGCTCGTCCAGGGCAGCGGCCGGGCCGACGCTGTCGGGGTCACCTGGGCGGTCGTCGCGCTGGTTTGCGAGGCCGGGTTCACCCTGCTCGCGGTGCCCGTGCTCCGTCGTCAGTCCGCCTGGGGAGTCTCGGTGCACTCGGTCTGGATGGGCGCGGTGATGTTCGGCGTGCTCGGGCTGGTGGTCGAGGGCCCGTCCGCTGCGGGGCGGTTGGACAGCGCAGACTCGGCGGCGGTGGCGTATCTGGCAGTGCTGGTGACCGCGGCGGCATTCGTCCTGTGGTACTCGGCGGTGGCATCCCTCGGCGCCGGAACCGTTGGACTCCTGACTGGCGTGGCGCCGATCTCAGCGGCCCTGACCGGCATGGTCACCGGCGGAGACTCCCCGGGGCCACTGGTATGGACGGGAATGCTGGTCGTTGTCGCCGGCCTCGCCGCGGGCCTCGTCAAGCGCCCCGCCTCCCGCCGCCGCCCACCCGTTGCCCCGGTGGTTAGCGCACGCCCATCGCCTGGCGCTTCTCCGACGCTGGTGAGCATGGGCGGACCTGATCATCCGCGGCCGACGAGCAACAGGAGTGGTGCGAGCCGGGGGATGTGGTTCCGGCATTCGAGTGAGGTGTGGCAGGACCCCGCACCGGGTCCCGGGCGGGGTGTACGCGGACGGCGTGGGCAAGGACGCCGACGTCGAGGCACGGATCGCTGCAGTCACCGCGCTCGCGGACGAGCGGCAGCGGGCGGTGCCTAGTCCGAACTGCCGGGCGGTACGTGGCGGAAAGACTCAGCTCTGAGGGCGTGCGGGGAGCAGTGGATGTGGTCCGATCCGGGTTGACATGCGCATGAGGTGTCGCGCACGACCTGCGCAGGTCGCGTCCGCGGTGGTGGTGTGTGAGGTGTCGGCCTCCGCGTGATCTTTGGGTTTGGACTCTATGCGGTGATGGCGGTCAGGGGCATCTCCTCGGGGTGTGTGGGCTCGGCGGTGGCGGTGCGGCTCTTGGTGAGGATGTCGAGGCCGATGTAGCGGCGGGTCTCGGTCCATTCGTCGTGCTGCTCGGCGAGGACCGCGCCGACGAGGCGGATCAGGGCGTCGCGGTCGGGGAAGATGCCGACGACGTCGGTGCGGCGGCGGATCTCCCGGTTGAGCGGCTCGTTGGGATTGTTGGACCAGATCTGCCGCCAGATCGGCTTCGGGAAGGCGGTGAAGGCGAGGATGTCCGCGCGAGCCGCGTCGAGGTGGGCCGCGACGGCCGGAAGCTTGTCGGCGAGCGCGTCGAGGACCCGGTCGAACTGGGCGTGCACCGAGGCGGCGTCGGGCTGGTCGTAGACCGAGTGCAGCAGCGCCTTGACCCAGCCCCACGCGTTCTTCGGGGTGACCGACATCAGGTTCGCCGCGTAATGGGTTCGGCAGCGTTGCCAGCTCGCGCCGGGCAGCGTGGCGCCGATCGCGGACACCAGCCCGGAATGGGCGTCGGAGGTGACCAGCGCGACGCCGGACAGGCCGCGCGCCGTCAGGTCGCGCAGGAACGCCAGCCAGCCGGCGCCGTCCTCGGCCGAGGTGACCTGCAGGCCCAGGATCTCCCGGTAGCCGTCGGCGTTGACCCCGGTGGCGACCATCGCGTGCACGTTGACCGTGCGGCCACCCTCCCGGACCTTGAGCACCAGCGCGTCGGCGGCCACGAAGGTGTACGGGCCGGCGTCCAGCGGCCGGGTGCGGAATGCTTCGACCTGCGCGTCAAGATCCTTGGCCATCTGCGAGACCTGCGACTTGGACAGCCGATCGATCCCGAGCGTGGCGACCAGCTTCTCCACCCGCCGCGTCGACACCCCCAGCAGGTAGGACGTCGCGACCACGGTGACCAGCGCCGCCTCGGCCCGGCGGCGGCGTTCCAGCAGCCAGTCCGGGAAGTACGAGCCGGACCGCAGCTTCGGGATCGCCAACTCGACGCTGCCGGTGCGGGTGTCCCACTGCCGATGCCGGTAGCCGTTGCGGGTGTTCGTACGTTTCTCGCTGCGCACCCCGAACCGGGCGCCGCAGACCGCGTCGGCCTCGGCGCCCATCAGCGCCTCCGCGAACGTGGTCACCATCGCCCGAAGCAGATCCGGGCTCGCCTGGGTCAGCTGCTCCTCCAACCAGCCAGACACGTCAATACTGGGCGTTGCGGCCATCGGGTGGCTCCTCATCTCGAGTTCCTTGAGCAGATCTCGTTGAGGATCACGCGGTGGCCGCCTCACATCACGACGCCACGCCTACCAGCGGAGAACTCGAACACCACGTCCCTGGACGCAAGTCCTGCGCACCGTAGAGGGTGCTGTTGCGGAACTTGGAATCGGACGGGTGTTGCGGGACGCCCGAACTCCGGCATCGCTCTTGACTCGCGGCGGTCTCGTTCGGGGTTCCCTCCCGTACGCAGCACCCGCTTGGCGCGGTGGTCAACCGGCTCTCGGTATGGTCTGACCGACAAGTTCCGCGCCGTGTTGGTCTGTCTGCCGAATACCGACTCACGGGAGGCTGACGCCATGCGGAAACTGACCTTTGGCATGAACCTGAGCCTGGACGGCTACATCGCCGCGCCCGGCGACGACATCGGCTGGAGCGTACCGAGCGACGAGCTGTTCCAGTGGTGGTCCGACCGGGTCGGGGCGACGGGCCTGGCGCTGTACGGACGCAAACTGTGG
>DASQUF010000320.1:0-2393 GCA_035641435.1 Propionibacteriaceae bacterium
ACACAGTTCGGTTGCTGCTGCTCGTCGAAGAGCCCGCCACCGTTGTTGATCATCCAACAGACGATGGCGTGCTGCCCGGTGTAGGCGCCGGCCCCGGCACCTGTCCCGTAGCCGTAGATGTTGCTCTTCTTCAGCTCGGCACACGCGTCCAGGTAGGACTGCCAGTCCGTGGGTACCTTGGCGCCGGCCTGATCCAGCAGCGTCTTGTTGGCCCAGATCACCCGCATGTCGAGGTTGTACGGGATTGCCGTGTAGCCCTTCTCCACCTTCAGGGTGTCGATGAGTCCGGGCAGGAAGTCGTCGAGCAGCCCGTTCCCCTTCCACGTCTCGTACAGCTCGTCGACGTACTCGAGACCGCCTTGATCCTCGAACTGGAAGGCCTGGGTGCCGCCTCCGGAGCTGACCGCCGGGTTGGTCTTGGACGCAACCGCAGAGGCGAAGGTCTGAGTGAAGTTGGCCCACTGGATGACCTGGTAGGTCATGGGCGGCAGACCTTCGGCCGGCTTGTAGGCCTCGGTGATCCTCTGGTCCACGGGATTGAACGTCTCTCCCCACGGCATGTTCCAGAACTTCAGCGGCTCGCTGCTGCCACCTCCGCCACCGCCACCGCCGCCGGCGTCACCGCCGCCATCGCCGCCGCAGCCGGCCAGCAGGGACGGCGCGGCGATCGCCGCCGCGCTCAGCCCCAAGAACGAACGACGTGACAAACCAGACTTACCAACCATCAGTGGGCCCCTTTGCTCAACGTTGTGGTGGGTCGTGCGCACTGCTGCTCTGACGTGGAAATCATCACGACTTCGGCGACCGCAGCCTTGCCGGCTGCCTCGTCGATCGGCGCATGTCGGCCTGTGCTCGAGCGAACGAAACGGCCGCTCGGGCTCGATAATCTTTCGGAGAAGTCCGAAACTGGTCTCCTGAGAGCACACTAAAACCCGGACTGTCGCCGAGTCAATGAGTTCGACAAAATACTTGACAGACACGTTATGAGTCGCTTGCCTTGGTCTCAGCCGGGGTGAGGCAGTGTCCTCTCGTCTTCGAAAACTTTCGATCAGAACGACGCGACGGTGATGTGGGCCGGTCCAGGCTCCACGTAGGCTGCGACCCCGCGAAGGAGCGGAACAGTGACCAAAGACGGCCGCCCGACCCTGGAAACGGTCGCGGTCGCCGCCGGGGTGTCGCCGGCCACGGTGTCCAAGGTGCTCAACGACCGGGTCGATGTCGCGGCCGCGACCCGGTCCCGCGTGCAGCGGTTCCTGGACCAGTACGAGTACGTGCCCCCGGGACGGCCCCCGGTGCGCCGGTCCACCCACGGACGCCAGGTGATCGAGCTGATCTTCACGGCCCTGGACAGCCCCTACTCCGTCGAGATCCTGCGGGGGGTCACGTCGGGTCCCGTCGATGTCGTGGTGTCGTCCATCCCCGATCCGTCCGCCTCGCGTCGCTGGTCCAGCGGACTGGTCAAGGCCGGACGGTCCGGGGCCATCATCGTCACGTCGGAGCTGACCCGGTCGGACCAGCGGAGGCTCGCCCGGGCGCACATGCCCTACGTCTTGATCGACCCGGCCGCCGAGCTGCCCGATCCGAAGGTCGCGACGGTGGGCGCCACGAACTGGGCCGGCGGGCTCGCCGCGGTGCGCCACCTGCTGGAGCTGGGTCACCGGCGGATCGGCGTGATCGGTGGACCGGTGGCCATGCTGTGCAGCCGGGCCCGCATCTCCGGCTACTCCGCGGCCCTGGCCTCGGCCGGCGTGGAGGTCGACCCGGCCCTCATCCGCAACGGCAACTTCCACCACGTCGGTGGCTACCAGGCCGCCCGTGAGCTGTTCGAGCTGTCCGAACCGCCGACCGCCATCTTCGCCGGCAGCGACGAGCAGGCGTTCGGGGTGGCCGAAGCGGCGCGGGTCACCGGCCGGCGCATCCCCGATGACCTCAGCGTCGTCGGCTTCGACGACCTCTCGATCTCGCGCTGGTTCTCGCCCCCGCTGACGACCGTCCGGCAGCCCCTGGTCGAGATGGGTCGGACCGCGGCGGAGATGCTCTTGGAGATGATCGACGGGCGGGAGCCGCACGGTCGCCAGGTCGAGCTGGCCACCGAGCTCGTGGTCCGTTCCTCGACGGGTCCGCCACCGGGTTCGATCGCAGAACAAAGGGAAAGACCCCCGCCAGAGGCGAACGGCAGGACCAGCTCCACCACGACCGCTTCGACCCAAGACGAAAGGCTCCCAGATGTCCGCTGAACTCCACGTCGCGACCACCGGGTCCGATCACGCCGAGGGCTCCCCCGACCAGCCGCTGCGCACCATCAGCCGGGCCGCCGCCCTCGCGGAGCCGGGCGACACCGTCGTCGTCCACGGCGGGGAGTACCGCGAGTGGGTCAAGCCCCAGCGAGGCGG
>DASQUF010000321.1:0-3312 GCA_035641435.1 Propionibacteriaceae bacterium
CTCCACGTCGAAGCCCCCCTCACCGATCCCGGTCTTCTCCGACGCCATGGCTACGGAGGTGCCCAGCCCGCGTGGCCCGAACTCCGCGTAGGTGGCCGCCGTGGCCGTCCGCAGCTCCGGCTCATCGAGCAGGTAGAGCACGATGTCGAGCATGTGGACGCCGAGGTCCATCAGCGGGCCACCGCCCGCCGTGGCCCGTCGGGTGAACCAGCTGCCCATGGTGGGGATGCCCTGACGGCGGACCCAGCCGACCTTCGCGTAGTAGATCGGGCCCAGGCGTCCGCTGCTGAGCAGCTCCTTCAGTGCCTTGACCACACCGCGGCGACGGTGGTTGAACGACACGTCGAGGACCCGGTGATTGCGCTCGGCCGCCTCGACCATGCGCTCACCGACGGCGGCGCTCTCGGCCAGCGGCTTCTCGGACAGCACGTGCACCCCGGCGTCGAGGGCGGCGATCGCGATCGGGGCGTGCAAGGCGGTGGGCGCGGCGATGCTGAGGACGTCGAGGTCGGCGGCGGCCAGCAGGTCCGGCCAGTCGTCGAACTGTAGGTGTGACGGCACCACGAACTGCTTCCCCAGGTCCGCCAGCCGGTCGGCCTCGCGTCCGGCCAGCGCGACCAGCTCGACGCCGGGGAGGTCGGCGTACGCGGCCATGTGCTGCTGGCCCGCCCAGCCCAGACCCACCACGCCTGCTCGTAGCCGCGGCGTGCTCATGCCATCTCCCGGGTGGCCGCGACGAATCTCGGGGCGGGCTGAGAGACGACGGCCGGTGGTTCGAAGACGTCGTCCGGGTCAGGCCGCGCCCACTGCACCGCGTTGGCCAGGACCCGGCGGATATCCGGATGGTGGTAGACGGGGTACTCCTGGTCACCCGGCGAGAAGTAGAAGATCCGGCCCTTGCCCCGGCGCCAGCAGCAACCGGAGCGGAACACCTCGCCGCCGGAGAAGGTGGACAGGAAGACCAGCTCGTCCGGAGCCGGGATGTCGAAGTACTCCCCGTACATCTCCTGCTCATCGATCACGATGGGGTGCGGCACGCCACGGGCGATTGGATGCCCGGGGGCGACCGTCCAGACCAGCTCGGTTTCGGCTGAGTTGCGCCAGGCGAGCGAGCAGGTGGTGCCCATCAGCCGGGTGAAGATCTTGGCGAAGTGACCCGAGTGCAGCACCAGCAGCCCCATCCCGCCGAGCACCCGGCGATGTACCCGGTCGACTATCGCGTCGTCGATCTCCGCATGCCGGGCATGACCCCACCAGGTGAGCACGTCGGTGCTCTTGAGGACGTCGTCGGTCAGGCCGTGCTCGGGCTGGTCTCGGGTGGCCGTCCGCACTTGCACTGCGTCGCCGAGCACCTCGCGTAGCCCTGCGGCGATCGCCCCGTGCATGCCCTCGGGATAGCGCTCTGCCATGCCGGCTCGGTCCCGCTCAGCGTGCTCGTGGTAGTTCTCGCCCCACACCGTCACCCGGATCGTTGACATGTTGACCATCCTCACCGGACGCGCACTCCGTACGGTCGCCGGGGTGGTCATGATGGGTCGGTGGACACTCTCCGCGCCATGACGCTGCGTGCGTACGACCTCAGCGGGCGGACCGCCCGCCGCGGCCGCGACTCGCTGGTGCACCGGGTCGAGCGGTGGCGGTCGTACTGGTTCCTGATCGCCCAGGTCGCCGTCACCGCCGGCCTGTCCTGGTACGTGGCGGCTGAGCTGCTCGACCATGATCAGCCGTTCTTCGCCCCGGTCGCGGCGATCGTCACCCTCGGCGTTAGCTACGGGCAGCGGATGCGCCGCGGGATCGAGATCGCGATCGGGGTCGCGGTCGGGGTGCTGGTCGGCGACGTGTTCGCCGTACTCTTCGGCAGCGGGGTCTGGCAGATCATGGTGGCCCTGGTACTGGCCATGTCCGTGGCCACGATCCTCTCCACCCGGCAGCTGATCATCATCCAGGCCTGCGTGCAGTCGGTGATCGTGGTAGCCCTGGCGCCGACGGCCGCTCAGGGGTTCAGCCGGTGGCTGGACGCAGTGGTCGGCTGTGCGCTGGCGCTGCTGGTGGCGACCGTGGCCCCGAGCACCCCGCTGCGCAAGCCCGCTCGGCTGGCCGCCCAGGTGCTGGACCACCTGGCGGCGACCATGGAGGCCTGCGCCACCGAGCTGAAAAACTCCGACGAGGAGGTCGGCGACCTGGTGCTGGCCCAGGCCCGGCAGATCGACGACGCCTTAGCCGACCTCAGTGATGCCACGGCCGAGGGCCTCGCCGTGGTCCGGCAGTCGCCGTTCCGCCGGCGTCAGCTGGCCGGCATCGAGGCGTACGCGCAGCTGTCGGACCCGCTGGACCATGCCAGCCGCAATCTGCGCGTACTGGCCCGGCGCTGCGCGGTCGCCTTGTGGCGGGGCGAAGAGGTGCCGGCGCCCTACCGGCTACAGATGACCACCCTGGCCGAGGTGATGCGGTTCATGGCCATGGAGCTGCGCAACGGTCGGCTGCCCACCCGCGCCCGGGACCGGCTGGTGGAGATCGGCGAGGCCACGTCACACCTGGTGTTGACCGACTCGATCTCGGCGGTGGTGATCCTGGCCCAGGTCCGCTCGATCACCGCCGACCTGCTGGAGCTGACCGGGATCGACTACGCCGAGGCCCGGGAGCTGATCCCAGAGATGGACTGACCGCCGAACAAGCGCCCGAACCGTCGAAGATGCGCCATGAGCCTGTCGAAGGGCGCCGGTCCACCGGCCTAGCGAGCCTCCGATTTGAGATCCATCGGACCCTGGCCTATGGTTGGGCACTGCCGACGCGGGGTGGAGCAGCTCGGTAGCTCGCTGGGCTCATAACCCAGAGGTCACAGGTTCAAATCCTGTCCCCGCTACGAAGTAGAAGCGTCCCTGACTAGGAAAGATACTAGTCAGGGGCGTTTTTCGTGTCCGGCCCGTGCACCTCACGTGCACTTGCGAACGGCCCTAGGTGGTCGGCTGCGGTGTGGTGGCGATAGGAGATGATCTTGGACACGGTGCCCACCTTCACCCTGGATACCAGCGCAGTGCTTGCCGGGTCTCAGAGCGAGCCGGAGGGTGTCCACGTTGACCGGCTGGTCGAGATGGCGCGAGTGGGCGTGATTCGGCTGGCGATCACTGCTGGCTTCCACGTTGATCAGGCCAGTGCCACTCCGGAGCAACGGCGCCGGAACCTTGAGTACCTGAACCGAGTCGAGACGCTGGACGTTGCGCCGGGACTCGCCAGGGCCAGCAGTGACCCCGACCCAGACCACCCTGGCCGGGTTCCGCAGTGGCCGTTCTTCGATGGGCCGCTGGTGGCGGG
>DASQUF010000322.1:0-3250 GCA_035641435.1 Propionibacteriaceae bacterium
CAGCGCCGAAGGCATCGGGATCTTCCTCACCCTGGCCTCCAACGGCGTCGATGCGCTACGGACGATCGACGCCGACACGCGCGCGGTGGCGGCCGGCTTTCCGACCCCGGGGATCCTGCTGCGCAGCACCACCGGCAAGGATCTGGGCACGGCCCGCACCGGCCTATCGCTGCCAGACGGCACCACCAGCCACACAATGAAGCGGGCCGACCTCTATCAGGCGATCCGCGGCGAGGCCACCGCCCGCGGGATCGTGGTCGAGCACGGCAAGCGCCTGATCGACGCCGAACCGGCCGGCGATGGGGTACGGGCGCTGTTCGAGGACGGCACCGACGCAACCGGGGACGTGCTGATCGGCGCCGACGGCGTCCACTCGGTGGTCCGCCGGCTGATCGACCCGCACGCGCCTGCCCCCACCTACGTCGGCCTGGTCAACCTCGGCGGCTACGCCAGGGGGGTACAAGTGGAGGCCGAGCCGGGCAGCTACACCCTGATCTTCGGCAAACGAGCGTTCTTCGGCTATCTCCTGGCACCAGACGGTGAGGTGTGGTGGTTCGCGAATGTGCCCCGCGGCGACGAGCCCGCCCGCGGCGAGGTCGAAGCCATCCCGCCCGAGGCATGGCAACGCCGGCTGGCCGAGCTGTATGCCGAGGATGCCGGGCCCGCGGTCCGGCTGGTGCAGGCCAGCGAGATCGCCAGCAAGGCCAGCTCCATCCACTCCGTCCCGCACCTGCCGGTCTGGCACCGCGGCCGCATGGTCGTCATCGGCGACGCCGCCCACGCCCCCACCCCGACCTCCGGGCAGGGGGCCTCGCTGGCCATCGAGGACGCCGTGGTGCTGGCCAAGTGCCTGCGTGACCTGCCCGACTCCCAGCAGGCGTTCGCCCGCTTCGAGGCGCTGCGCCGCCCCCGGGTGGAACGCATCATCAAGGTGGCCGCCCGGATCAACAGCAACAAGACTGCCAGACCCCTCACCCGGGTGGTCCGGGACGCGGTCCTCCCGGTCATCCTGCGGCTGACCACCAACAGCAAGCAGGTCAACCAGCAATACCGCTACCACATCGACTGGACCACGCCGACCAGCTCGACCACCGCCTAGCAGCTCCTGCCGAGGCCCATCGTCCACCCCGCGTCAGGTCATGCCCATGGCTCAGGTCACCTTCAGGAGGAGCCGGTGTCCAACCCCACGGGGTACTCGCTGCGGAGGAGCACCGGTGGCGGGCGTGGTGTCGCCGTCGCCGCCTTGGCCGACCTGCTGTGCTCTCGGCGGCCGGCCTGGGAGCGGGCCAGCAGCGCGCCGCTGTTCGCCAACCAGGAATGCGGGGCCAACGGTCGGTCGCGCTCAAGTCGTTAGCCGTCTGGTCTTTCGCGACGGCCCGGTTCGGCCATCGAGGAGGAGCCGAGGAAGGAGGTGCCCATGAGTGGGCCGACCAATCCTCAAGCCGCGCCAGAGCAGGACGAGCGAGCGATCCGGGCGCTGGTTGATCGCATGTTCGACAGCTGGGGCCGCGGGGATGCCGTCGCCTACCACGCCGATCTCACCGATGACGCCGACTATGTGTCGTTCGACGGCTCCCGGCGCGGCACGGCCGACCGCATCCGCTCGCATGAGAACCTGTTTCGCACGGTGCTGTACGGCAGCCGGCTGACCGGTCAGGTCGAATCGGTCCGCTTCATCACGCCGGACGTGGCGGTGGTGCATCTGACCGGCTCGGTGTGGGAGGGCTGGCGCCAGCGGATGCGTCGGCGTCGGCTGTCGCGGCAGACCATGGTGGTGGTGCGGCGTGACGGACGCTGGCAGGTCACCGCGTTCCACAACACCGGGTGCGGCCCCTGTCGACTAGCGGCCCGATGGTCGAGCTGGGCGGCCGGTTCGTCCGCTGGCGCACCGACCGGGCCCGGCGCAAGCAGCGCTGAGCGGGAAGGAACCTGCCGTGGCCGATGACCTGTCTGCCGCCCCATCGGGAGCTCCGCTCGGCTCGACCAGGACCTGGCAGCTCCGGCTGATCCGCCCAACCAACCTCACCATCGCCACCGACCCTGCGTTGCCGGACCTCTACCGAACGCGGTTCGAGGGCGCCCCGCCGAAGGTTCGCGTCCGGGGTGGGGTGGTGGCCGTCGAGTACGGTCCCAGGTTCCGCCCCGCCAACTGGGGCCGCCAGGCCGCCGAGCTCACCCTGAACCCCTCGGTCGGCTGGCGGATCGAGGCCCCCAGGGGCCTTGAGGGCCTGCGGGCCGACCTGCGCGCGATCCAGCTCCTCGGCCTGGAGGTCCAGCACGCCACCAGCAAGGCGGAGGTGACCCTGGCCCGACCGGTCGGCACGGTGCTGCTTCGGTTCGGGGGGGCCAGCGAGGTCACCATCCATCGCCCCACCGGCACCGCGGCCAGGGTCCAGGTGACCGGGGGTGCGAGCAGGGTGAGCTTCGACGACCAGTTCTACAAGGCCGTGGGCGGCGAGGCCTCCTGGACGACCTCCGACTTCGATCAGGCGACCGACCGGTACGACATCGACTTCTCGCGAGGGGTGCGCGATCTGGTGGTCGACACCCTGGAGGTCCAGGTCGCCAGGAGGTCCCAGCGGCTGCTGGCCACGGTGCTGTTCACCGACATCGTCGGGTCCACCGAACGAGCCCGGGCGGTCGGCGACCAGCGGTGGCGGGAGCTGCTCGACCTCCACGACGAGGCAGCCCGGCGGCTGGTCGACCAGGAGGGCGGGCGGCTGATCAAGAGCACCGGCGATGGCATCCTGGCGGTCTTTGACGGGCCCGGTCGGGGGATCCGCTGTGCCCTGGCCCTCCGAGAGGAGCTGCGAGACAGGGGGATCGAGATCCGGGCCGGGCTCCACACCGGAGAGGTCGACCTCCGCGGCGACGACGTGGGCGGGATCGCGGTCCACCTGGCCGCCCGGATCATGGCCGCCGCCGGCCCCGGTGAGGTCCTGGTGTCCCGGACCGTCCGGGACCTGGTCGGGGGCTCCGACATCGCGCTGGAGGACCATGGGACCCACACGCTCAAGGGCGTGGGCGACCCCTGGCAGCTCTTTGCCGCCAGCTGAGCGGGGATCGTCTTTCCCACGTCATCGTCATCGAGACGCCGAACGACGTGATCCTGACGGACGAGGAGGGAAACGCCTATCGCCTGGTCGGCACGGCGCGTGGGAACTTCGTAACCGCAGCCGATCCGGAGGACGAGTTCGCACTTGAGTGGGGCTTCTTTGCCTTCAAGGTCACCCTCATCGGCGAGGGTGGC
>DASQUF010000323.1:0-2014 GCA_035641435.1 Propionibacteriaceae bacterium
TCGGACCAGTCCACCCGTCGAAACCGGCCTGTCGCATTGGTCGAGTCGGGAGATGGCCGCGTTCATCAAGCGCACCGAGGGCGTGTACGTGTCGCACCACTATGTGGCGAGGCTGTGGCGAGAGACCGGGCTGAAGCCCCACCGGCAGGGCACCTTCAAGGTCAGCAAGGATCCGGCGTTTGCGGAGAAAGTGCTCGACATCGTGGGGCTCTACCTCGACCCGCCAGGCGGAGCGATCGTCCTGAGCCTGGACGAGAAGACCCAGGTCCAGGCGTTGGACCGGACCCAGCCGCTGCTGCCGATCGCGTTCGACGCCACCGAGAAGCGAACCCACGACTACGTGCGACACGGCACGACAAATCTTTTCGCCGCGTTGAACGTCGGGACCGGGGAAGTCTTCGGTGAGTGCCGGTCCAGCCGGGACGGCGACACCTTCCTGGCATTCCTCAAGAAGGCTGTCAAGCCGGCTCTTCGATGTTGACCGGGCAACCTGAGGTTGGGCCCGTGCGGCGCGCCTGAACGAGGGCGGCCCGCAGCTCCTTGATCCTCGCTGTGTCTTGGAGCAGCGAGGGGAGAGCCGCGGGCCGTGGTTGACCGTAGCGATGATGCGTCGTGCTTGTTGGGCCTGGAGGGGCTGGCGGTGGAGCGTGTCGTGCTCACCGCGCACGGGGTGAAGGTTGTGCAGTTGGTGACCAGCGATCCGGACGCAGCCCGCTGTCCGGTGTGTCGATCGTTGTCGACGTCAGGGAAGGACTGGGTGCTGACTCGGCCGCGGGATCTGCCGTGCGGCGGGGAGTTCGCGCTGGTGCAGTGGCGCAAGCGGCGTTGGCGGTGCCGCACCTTTGACTGTCCACAGCAGACGTTCACCGAGCAGGTCGGGCAGGTTCCCGCTGGGATGCGGACCACGACCCGGCTGCGCACGGCGCTGGCGGTGGCGGTCGAGGACGGCCGGGATCAGTCCGAGGTCGCCGCCGCACACAGGGTGTCGTGGCCGACGGTGCAACGCGCAGTCGTCGTACACGGCGCGGTCGAACTGGCCGAGCCCGAGCCCATTCGGGTGCTGGGCATGGACGAGACCCGCTTCGGGCGGCCGCGCTGGCTGCCCGACGGGCACCATGACGGTCCCGGTGAGGACGGCCCGATCCGCTGGGTCCGGACCGATCCGTGGGAAACCGGGTTCGTCGACATCACCGGCGATCAGGCCCTGTTGGGGCAGGTTGACGGCCGAACCAGCGTTGCGGTCCAAGGATGGCTGGGTGCCCGCACCGAGGAGTTCCGGGCGGGCGTCGAGGTGGTGGTGATCGACCCACACGCCGGCTACGCCGCGGCCGTGCACGCTGCCCTGCCTGAGGCTGTGATCGCGGTGGACCACTTCCACTTGATCATGCTGGCGAACAAGGCGGTCACCGCCGTGCGCCAGCGTGTCACGCGCGACCTGCTGGGTCGTCGCGGCCGCAAGACCGACCCGGCATGGGCGAACCGGCGACTGATGCTGCGCGGCCGCGAGCGGCTCTCGCAGGCCGCGTTGGCGCGGATGTGGAACGGCTGCGTCGATCACGACCCGTCGGGCCAGCTCCTGTCCGCGTGGATCGCGAAGGAAGAACTCCGCGCGCTGTGCGCCACCGCCGCCCGCGGCGGACACCCCGGCGAGATCCGCGACCGGCTCTACGCGTTCTACCGCTGGTGCGGCGACGCGCAGATCCCGGAGCTGACCACTCTCGCTGAGACGATCGAGACCTGGTGGCCAGCCATCGAGGTCTTCCTGACCACCGGTCTGACGAACGCCCGGACCGAGGGCACGAACCGGTTGATCAAGCAGGTGAAACGCGCCGCATGCGGGTTCAGAAACCGGGACAACTACCGGCGCCGAGTACGATTGCACTGCACCCGGCAGACCCGCCGATTGTCAGCGAGGAACCCGACGGTGCCCGCCTAAAGTCGAAGAGCCATTTTAGGTTCAGCCTGCACGCGGTCGACCTGCCCCATGAATCCTTGCAGCCTCCGGGCTGCGACC
>DASQUF010000324.1:0-10441 GCA_035641435.1 Propionibacteriaceae bacterium
GGACTCCGGTTGGCAGGTCTCGGTTGGTGGACAGTCGCCGCAGGAGTCGTAGGAGGTCCGGCAAGAGTCGGAGCGACTCTTGCAGCAGCCCACCCTGAGGACGACGGATGACCAGGGTGATGACCAGGGCGAGCCAGGACAGCAGCAACGCGGCGGCGACGCCGATGAGTATGTCGAGCCAGGTGTAGTCGGTCATCGCGCCCAACGGGAACTTACTTGCCGGTCGGGGATGGTCCGGTCGACAGGACACGGTTGGCCGCGATCACGCCGCTCAGGCTACTGTCGGCCGGCGGAATCGCCGCGGCAGGCCGGCGTGGGCACAGCGAGAGCACCAGCGCCGGCCCGAACGGCCCGGATCCTGAGGTTGTTTCGACGATCCAGGACGGCAGTCGGCTGCTGCAGGTCCCCGCCCCGACGATCCGCTCCTGGCAACGGCGCTACGGCGTACCCACGGTCAGCGGCGGACATCGTCACCGCGGCCCCCACTCGTTCGGCTCGCGGGTGAGGACGTCAAGCCTCGGAAGCCACGATCAACCACCTCACGGGACGCACCTGCCTAGGCTGACAAGGTGACCGAGGCCGACGACGAGGTTTGGCGCGCGCCGACGCGCGTCACGCTCGAGGACGTGGCCCGGCACGCGGCGGTCTCACGAGCCCTGGTGTCCATCGTGATGCGGGAGGCGCCGGGGGCCAGCTCGGCGACCCGGGAGCGGGTGCTCGCTGCGGCGCGCGAGCTGGGCTACCGACCCGATGTACGCGCGCGGGCGCTCGCCGGCCAGAAGTCCCGCTTGATCGGGGTCATGTTCGGGGTCGAGGTCGGCATCTTTCAGTTCGGCCTGCTGGACGGGCTGTACGCCGCCGCCGAGCAACGCGGCCTTGGCCTGATCGTCGCGCCGTTGACCAAAGGGCGCGGCGAGCGGCAGGCTGCGGAGTCGCTGGACGACTTCCGGTTCGACGCGCTCATCATGCTCGGTCCGCCCACCGCCCAGCCGCTGCTCGCCGGCCGGGTACCGCTGGTGGTCGTCGGTTGGCACGTGGAGGATCCTGCGGTCGACGTAGTGCGCACCTCCGATGAGCAGGGGATGGCCCGGGCCGTCGATCACCTGGTTGCACTGGGCCATTCGCGGATCGCCCACATCGACGGCGGCGCCACCATGATCGGCATCTCCCGCCGGGAGGGGTATCGCAAGGCGATGCAAGCGCGAGGTCTGGAGGCGCAGATCCGCGTGGTGCACGGCGGCCAGACCCAGCTCGACGGCCAGCGAGCCGCTCGGGCGCTTCTGGAAGCGGGCGACCTCCCGACTGGTTTGATCGCCTACAACGACGACACCGCCGTGGGCGCCATGGGGCTGCTGGCGCAGCATGCCGTCGAGGTGCCGAGGCACCTTTCGGTCGTCGGTTGGGACGACAGCGAGGTGGCCGAGCTTTCTCCGGTCGGCCTGACCAGCGTCGCCCAGCAGCCGGCGGAGATGGCTCGCTTGGCGGTCGAGCGCATCGTCGCCCGAATCGAGGGCCAACGGGTCGAGGGTCACGAGATCGTTCTCGAACCAGACCTGCAGGTCCGATCGAGCACCGCCCAACTTTCTTGAGCCTAATGTCTTGACATACCAGATGGAGGTCCTCTACTTTCGGATCACTGAATCTAGAGCGCTCTAGTGATTCGGGTCACAGGACGACTGTTGGTCACCTGCGCGATCCGTTCCAGGTGCTCCTTCGACGAAGAGGGGTCGCATGACGATCGGTATCGCGGTGATCGGTGCGGGAATGGCGGGCCGGGCGCACGCCGCGGCGTACCGAGCGGCACCCACGCTGTACTCGTCGGTCCTGCCGCCGCTGCGGTACGTATCCATCGGGGACATCAGCCCGGACCTCGGTGGCCTGGCGGCTCGGCGCTTCGGATTCGAGCGGTCGGACACCTCCTGGGAGGCGATCGCCGCCGACCCGGAGATCCATGTGGTCAGTGTGGTGGTGGCCAACTCGCTGCACCGCGAGATGGTCGAGGGCCTGGTGGCGGCGGGCAAGCACGTGCTGTGCGAGAAGCCGCTCAGCGACAATCTGGATGACGCCCGGGCAATGGCCGACCTGGCCCGCAGCGCCGACACGATCGTGCGCATCGGGTTCACCTTCCGCCGCTCGCCGGGCGTCGCCGCCTTGCGTGAGCTGGTGACGTCGGGTGCGTTGGGGCGGGTGCTGCACGTCGACGTCCGCTACTGGTGCGACTACGCGAGCGACCCGCAGGGACCGATCAGCTGGCGCTACCGGGGCGCACCAGGTACGGGTGCGCTGGCCGATGTCGGCAGCCACGCGGCGTACCTGGGGGAGTTCCTCGCCGGCAACATCCGGGAGGTGAGTGGGGCCCGGTTCACCACCGCCATCACGCAGCGGCCGGTGCCGCTGGCCGCCGTGGTCGGCCACGGCCAGGTGGCGGTGAGTGACACGTACGAGCCGGTCGAGAACGACGACTACGCCGCCTTCAGCGCGCAGTTCGCGGACGCGGTCGGGGTGGTGCAGGTGTCCCGGGTCGCCGCCGGTCACCCCAACGGCCTGGTGCTGGAGGTCTTCGGCGACCAGGGTGCGGCCACCTGGGCGCAGGAGCGTCCGGCCGAGTTCGCGCTGATGCTGAACGAGGGTCCGGTCGGGAGCCGCGGGTTTCGCCGCGTGATCATCGGTCCCGACCACCCGTACGTCGCGGGCGGGCTTGCGATGGATGCGCCCGGGGTGGGTCTTGGGCAGAACGAGGGGTTCGTCTACCAGGCGAGGGCCTTTCTGGAGGAGGTGGCCGGGATCGACGAGGCCGACTCGCTGCCGCGCTGCGCGACCTTCGACGAGGGCGTGCACAACATGGAGGTGCTCGCCGCGGTGACCCAGTCGGCCGCCCGAGGCGGCGCCGCAGTCGAAGTGCCTCGTCAGCGTGAGCTGGCGGCGGCCGGAGAGGCGGTCGGGCGATGAAGTTCGGGGTCTACAACGCGATCCTGCACGACCGCTCGCTGCCGGAGGCGGTCAAGGTCGTTGCCGGGCTCGGCCTCACCGGCCTGGAGCTGAACTCCGGCGGCTTCCTGCCCGCCGTGCACATCCCCACCTTCGACGACATCCTGACCTCCGACACCGCCCGGGACGACTTCCTCGGCCTGTTCGAGGACACCGGCGTCGGCATCGCCGGCCTGAACTGCAACGGCAACCCGCTCCATCCGGACCCGGCCATCGGCCCGAGCCACGCCGAGGACGTTCGCCGCAGCATCCGGCTGGCGAACCGGCTCGGCCAGCACCGAGTGGTCACCATGTCCGGCCTGCCGGCCGGCGAGCCCGGCGGGACGCGGCCCAACTGGATCGTGAACGCCTGGAACTCGGCCGCTCTCGACGTCCTCGACCATCAGTGGGAGGTGGCCGAGAAGTTCTGGCGGGAGGTAGACCGTGAGGCTGCCGACCTGGACGTGAAGGTCGCCCTCGAGCTGCATCCGCAGAACCTCGTGTTCAACCCGGCCGGCATCCGCGAGCTGGTCGAGCGCACCGGCGCCAGCCACATCGGGGTCGAGCTGGACGCCTCACACCTGTTCTGGCAGTGGATGGACCCGGTGGCCGTCGTCCAGGACCTCGGACCGCTGGTGTTCCACGCGGCCGCCAAGGACGTGAAGATCAACCCGGCTGCCGCGGTCTACGGCGTACTCGACAACCGGTTCCGCCGGCTCGGCCCGGAGGAGCCCCGTACCAACCTCGGCGGCGACGAGTGGGCCAACGAGTGGCCGAAAGACGCCGCCTGGGACTTCGTCGCCCTCGGCCGCGGGCACGACGCCGTCTACTGGTCCACCTGGCTGGCCGCGCTCCACACGGTGGACCCGGACATGCTCGTCAACATCGAGCACGAGGACGTCAGCCTGGGCCGGATCGAGGGCCTCGAGGTTGCCGCGTCGGTGCTGCTCGACGCCGCCCGCCGCGCCGGCCTCGCCGAGTCCAACCCCTGACCACAAACCCTCTTTCCCCTCACCCCGACCGGGCCGAGCCCGGTGAAACCACGAAAGGAATCATCGATGATTCGGAAACGAACCCGGGCGGGCCTCGCAATAGCCGCCTCGGCCATGGCGCTCACTCTTGCTGCGTGTAGTGGGGGCGGAGCGCCGGAGACCGAAGGAGACGCTGGTGGCGGTAGCAATACCGGCGCTGACGCTTCGGGCTACAAGATCCAGATGATCACCCACGAGACCCCCGGCGACAGCTTCTGGGACAAGATCCGGGCCGGCGCCGAGCAGGCGGCCAAGAACCACGGCGTCGAGCTCACCTACGCCAACGATCCGCAGGCCGACAAGCAGGCGCAGCTGATCCAGACCGCGGTGGACGCCAAGGTCGACGGCATCGCCACGACCCTGGTCACCCCGGACGCCCTCGCGGGGGCGACCAAGGCCGCCACCGACGCCGGGATCCCGGTGGTCGGCTTCAACTCCGGCATCGACCAGTACAGGGATCTCGGGGCGTTGATGTACTTCGGCTCGGACGAGAACCTGGCCGGTGAGACGGCGGGCCAGCGAATCGCCGACGACGGCGGTAAGAAGCCGCTGTGTGTCATCCAGGCCGCCGGCTCGGTCGCCCTGGAGGCCCGGTGCGCCGGGGTGAAGAAGGTGGTGGCCGCGACGGAGAACATCCAGGTCAACGGCGCCGACGACTCCGCGGTGGTCTCGGCGCTGCAGGCCAAGCTGTCCCAGGACAAGTCGATCGACTACATCGTGACGTTGGGTGCGCCGATCGCGTTGGATGCCCTGCAGGCGATGGAGCAGTCGGGTAGCTCGGCGAAGCTGGTCACGTTCGACCTGAACGCCGATGCCGCCAAGGCGATCAAGGAGGGCACGATCCAGTTCTCGATCGACCAGCAGCCCTACGTGCAGGGCTACATGGCGGTGGAGTCGCTGTATTTGTACAAGAAGAACGGCAACGACATCGGTGGTGGCAAGGCAGTGTTGACCGGCCCGTCGTTTGTTGACTCGTCGAACATCGACACGATTCTTCCCTTCGCGGAGAAGAACACTCGCTAGTCGCAGTCAGGGGGGCCGTCAGCCCGGCGGCCCTGCTGACCTATCGGGATCGGAGCAATTCTCATGAGTCAAACTGTCAAGACTCCCCCGTCGGCGGGTGCGCCGGCGGAGGCGTCCAACCGAGTGAAGCTCGGCCTGTCGAACCGGCTGCTGGCCCGCCCGGAGGTGGGCGCTCTGGTGGCCGCCATCGTGATCTTCATCTTCTTCCTGATCGTGGCTCCGACATTCCGTCAGCCGGAGGCGTTCTTCACGGTGCTCTACCAGGCGTCCACGATCGGCATCGTCGCGGTCGGCGTCGGCATGTTGATGATCGGCGGCGAGTTCGACCTGTCCGCAGGGGTCCTGGTGACCTCGGCGGGGTTGTTCAACGCGATGTTCTGCTATCAGCTGGGGATCAACCTGATCGTGGGCGCGGTGCTGTCGCTGGTGTTCGCGTTGGCGATCGGCTTCATCAACGGCTATCTGGTGATGCGTACCGGCATCCCGTCGTTCCTGATCACCTTGGGCACCTTCTTCGTGTTGCAGGGCGCCAACCTCGGGGTGACGAAGCTGATCACCGGGGCGGTGTCCACGCCCAACATCAACCAGATGGACGGCTACAACGTGCTGAGCGCGATCTTCGCGTCCTCGATCAAGATCGGCCCGGTCACGTTGTGGACCACGGTGCTGTGGTGGTTCGCCTTCGTGGCCTTGTCGGCGTGGATCCTGCAGCGGACCAAGATCGGGAACTGGATCTACGCGGTGGGCGGAAACCCCGCCTCGGCTCGCGCCGTCGGTGTTCCGGTGACCAAGGTCAAGGTCGGCCTGTTCATGACGGTGGCCTTCCTGGCGTGGTTCATGGGCATGCACCTGCTCTACCGGTTCAATACGCTGCAGGCTGGCAACGGCGTCGGCAACGAGTTCCTCTACATCATCGCCGCGGTGGTGGGCGGCTGCCTGCTGACCGGTGGCTACGGCAACGCGTGGGGTGTGGCGATCGGCGCGTTCATCTTCGGCATGACCTCGCTCTGCATCGTCTACGCCGGCTGGGACCCCAACTGGTTCCGCGCGTTCCTCGGCGTCATGCTGCTGCTCGCCGTAATCGTCAACCTCTACGTCAAGAAACTCTCGACCACGCGGAAAGTGGGCTGATTCCCATGAAAAGACTGCAGGAGCGAAGCGCCTACCAGCCACACCGGCGAGGTGCGTGATGACCGACACGCTCCACGAACACGCCGACCCGTCCCTGCACAAGGGCGAGCCACTGATCGAGATGACGGAGGTCGGCAAGGCCTACGGGGCGATCCGGGCGCTGAAGGGCATCAACCTGACCGTCAACGCCGGTGAGGTGACCTGCGTCCTCGGTGACAACGGGGCCGGCAAGTCCACCCTGATCAAGATCATGTCGGGGCTGCACCCGCACAATGAGGGCACCCTGCGGGTCGACGGTCAGGAGGTGACCTTCGGGTCGCCCCGCGAGTCACTGGACCACGGCATCGCCACGGTCTACCAGGATCTGGCGGTGGTCTCGCTGATGGAGGTGTGGCGCAACTTTTTCCTCGGATCCGAACTGTCCTCCAGCAAGTTTCCGCTGGCCGGACTCAGGGTCAAGGAGATGAAGCGCATCGCCGACGAGGAGCTCCGCAAGATGGGCATCGTCGTCAAGGACATCGACCAGCCCATCGGCACCTTGTCCGGCGGGCAGCGGCAGTGCGTGGCGATCGCCCGTGCGGTCTACTTCGGTGCCCGGGTGTTGATCCTCGACGAGCCGACCGCGGCGCTCGGCGTGAAGCAGTCCGGTGTGGTGCTCAAGTACACCGCCGCGGCCCGCGACGCCGGGCTCGGCGTCGTGTTCATCACCCACAACCCGCATCACGCGTACCTGGTCGGCAACCACTTCATCATCCTGAAGCTGGGCCAGGCCGTGCTGGACAAGAAGCGGTCCGAGGTCGGCCTGGACGAGCTCACCCGACAGATGGCTGGCGGAGACGAGCTCGCCGAGCTCAGCCACGAGCTGCAGCGTTGAGCCGACTCCGCCCCAAGGTGACCCGAAGCGTTCCCCCCAACCATGCAGGAGAGACAGCCCGTGTCATCCACCATCACCATCGGCACTGCTCCGGATTCCTGGGGCGTCTGGTTCCCCAGTGATCCGGAGCAGGTGCCGGGCGAGACCTTCCTCCGGGAGGCCGCCGTGGCGGGCTACTCCGCCATCGAGCTCGGCCCGTACGGCTACCTGCCTACCGACCCGGCAGCCCTGAAGGAGAAGCTGCAGAAGTACCAGCTGAGGGTCCTCGCCGGCACCGTCTTCTCGCACCTGCACCAGCCTGACGCCTGGGACTACACCTGGAAACAGGTCACCGACGTCGCGGCGCTCACGCAGGCCGTCGGCGGCGAACACATCGTGGTCATCCCCGAGCCGTGGCGCGACCACAAGACCGGCGAGCCCGTCGAGAGCCCGGATCTGACCGCCGAACAGTGGCACTCGCTGACCAGCGGGCACGACGAGCTGGGCCGGCGCATCCTCGACGAGTACGGGCTACACGTCCAGTTCCACTCCCATGCCGACAGTCACGTCGGCTACCAGGCCGATATCGAGCGCTTTCTGGAGTCCACCAGCTCCGACGACGTCAACCTCTGTCTCGATACCGGACATGTCGCCTACTACGGCGGGGACTGCGTCGAGCTGATCACGAAGTACCCCGAGCGGATCGGCTACCTGCACCTGAAACAGGTCGATCCGCAGGTGGTCGCCGAGGTCCTCGCGCGGGACATCCCCTTCCCCCAGGCCGTGCGGATGGGCGCCATGACCGAACCGCCCGCGGGCGTACCCGAGATGGGTCCGGTGCTCGACGCCGTCGCCGGTCTGGGCCGTGATGTCAGCGGCATCATCGAGCACGACCTGTACCCCTGCCCTCCGGAGGTCCCGCTGCCGATCGCCAGGCGTACGCGTACCTACCTGGCCTCCTGCAGCGGCGCCACATTGGATCTCGGAGACCGCGGATGAACGAGGTGGCCACAGATTCGGACCTGCGCATCGCGGTGCTCGGCCTCGGCATGATGGGTGCTTTCCACCTGGACGCGCTGACCTCGCGGGTTCACGGCGCCCGGGTAACCGTGGTCAGCGACGTCGTCGCGGAGAAGGCCGAGGGGCTGGCCGCCCGGGTCGGATCCCGCGTGGTGTCCGACCCGATCGCGGCCATCGGCGACTCCGAGGTGGATGCGGTGCTGATCGCGACGCCCGGGGCCAGCCATGAGGCCCAGGTGCGCGCCTGCCTCGAGGCCGGCAAGCCGGTGCTCTGCGAGAAGCCGCTGACCACGGATGTGGCCTCGGCGTACGCAATCGTGCAGCAGGAGGCCGCCCTGGGCCGGCCGCTGATCCAGGTCGGCTTCATGCGTCGCTTCGACCGGGAGTACGTCACGCTGAAGGAGCTGATCACCTCCGGCGGCCTGGGCAACCCGCTGATCGTGCACTGCGCCCACCGCAACCCCGCCGTCCCCGACTTCTTCGACTCCGAGTACATGGTGCGCGACTCGGTGGTCCACGAGGTCGACGTGGCGCGGTTCCTGCTGGACGAGGAGATCCGTAGCGTTCAGATCCTCAAGGGCGTGGCCACCTCGGCCGCGCCGCCGGGCACCAACGACCCGATGATCGTGGTCTTTGAGACGGAGTCGGGCCGACTGGTGACCGACGAGATCTACGTCCGGACCGGCGTCGCGTACGAGGTGCGCACCGAGGTGGTCGGCGAGCGCGGCTCGGCCATCATCGGCCTGGACCAGAACCTTCAGGTGAAGACTCCCGACGGTCGCTGGGGCGGGAGGAGCACACCTAGCTTCGTCGAGCGCTTCGGTCAGGCGTACGACACCGAGCTGCAACGCTGGGTGGACGCCGCGCGCAACGGCACCATCGACGGTCCCGGGGCATGGGACGGGTACGCCGCCGTCGCTGTCTGTGAGGCGGGAGTCCAGGCTCTGCGGACCGATGCGAAGGTCGATGTCGCGCTGCTGCCGAAGCCCGCCGTCGAGCCTGCTCCCGGGATCAGGGCACCAGACCTGGAGGCCGCTCGACCATGACCATCTCGTGCCCACAGAAAGGTCACCCATGAAGCTCGCCCTCGACCCACAGATGTTCTACGCCACCAGCTCGGTCTACGAGCTGCCGGACATCGTCGCGAGCCTCGGCTACGACTGGATGGAGCTGTCGCCCAAGGCCGACTTCATCCCGTTCTTCCGCTATCCCCGGGTCGACGATGCCGGAGTGCGCCGGCTCAAGAAGGTCGCCCGGGACGCCGGGGTCGGAATCGCCTCGGTCCTGCCGCTGCAGCGCTGGGCCGGTCCCGACGAGGACCAGCGACAGGCGGCGGTCCGGTCCTGGAAGCGGATCATCCAGATCACCGTCGACCTCGGGGTGGAGGTCATCAACTCCGAGTTCAACGGGCGCCCGGAGGACCCGGAGACGGCCGAGGCGCAGTTCCTGAAGTCACTGGACGAGCTGCTGCCCCTCCTCGAGCGGGAGGGGCTGCAGCTGATCATCGAGCCGCACCCGGACGACTTCATCGAGGACGGGCTCGAGGCTCTGCACCTGATCCGGGGGCTGAACAAGGACTGGGTCGGCTTCCTCTACTGCACCCCGCACGCGTTCCACCAGGGCCACGACCCGGAGGAGGTGATCGCGGCGGCGGGGGACAAGGTGCGCTACGTCCACCTGGCTGACGCGTGGGACCACCGGACCTCGGGCGGGCTGCGGTACATCTCCAACCCGCCGGGCAATTCCACCCGGGTGCACCAGCACATGGAGATGGGCATGGGCGAGGTGGATTTCGATGCCGTCTTCGCCGCGCTGGCCGGGGTCGGGTTCGACGGGGTCGTCTCCAGCTGCGTGTTCGGCTGGGAAGAACAGGGCCGCCCGATCAGCGAACGGCAGCGGGACCGGGCGCTGGCCCTGATCGGCAAGCACTTCGGCAGTGATGCCGAGCAGACCGTCACGAGCACAAGGAGTCGACCATGAGTGTCGCCGTTGCCCACCAGGCGTCATCGAGCACCCGGGCCATTGCGCTGCACGAAGCCGCGCGGGAGGCGCAGCGGCGGGGGGAGGACCTCGCAGTTCTGCACGTGGTCGAGTCGCTCGATCTGGATATCGAGGACGCCTACCGGCACAGCCTCGACGACGAGGTGACGGCGGCTCTCGCCGAGATCGGCGCGACCGGCGTGCCCTGGCAGCTTCATCTAGCCACCGCGCCGCACGACGTGGCGGACACTCTGCTCGAGCTGACCGAGAAGGCCGGCGCGGGGCTGCTGGTGATCGGCGCCCGGCGCCGCTCCCCAGTCGGCAAGGCACTGATGGGCAGCGTGACCCAGACGCTGATCCTGCAGGCCGACGTACCGGTGCTGGTGGTCAAGTCCGCTTCGTGACGACCGGCTCGACGGGCAGTCAGGTCGGCGGG
>DASQUF010000325.1:0-17424 GCA_035641435.1 Propionibacteriaceae bacterium
CGATCCGTACTCCGTCCACGAGCCGTCGTAGTTCTTCACGTTCGGCTGACCGAGGATCTCGTGCAGCACGAACCAGGTGTGTGCGCTCCGCTCCCCGATCCGGCAGTACGCGATGATCTCGTCGTCGACGTTCAGCCCGGCGTTGCTGTAGAGCTCCTTCAGCTCCTCATCGGACTTGAAGGTGCCGTCGTCGTTGGCCGCCTTGCTCCACGGCACATTCACCGCCGTCGGGATGTGGCCACCCCGCTGCGCCTGCTCCTGCGGCAGATGCGCCGGCGCCAGCAGCCGCCCGGCGAACTCGTCGGGACTGCGCACGTCGACCAGGCCCTTGGTGCCGATCGCCTGCACGACCTCGTCGCGGAAGGCCCGGATGTCCAGGTTGGGCTCGCTGGCGGTGTAGCTGGTCGCCGGTCGGGTGACCGTCTCGGTGCTCAGCTCGCGGGCGTCCAGCTCCCACTTCTTGCGGCCGCCGTCGAGCAGCAGCGCGTTCTTGTGCCCGTACAGCTTGAAGTACCAGTACGCGTACGCCGCGAACCAGTTGTTGTTGCCGCCATAGAGGACGATGGTGTGATCGTTGCTGATGCCACGCTCGGAGAGCAGCTTCTCGAACTGCTCCTTGCTGATGAAGTCCCGGCGCACCGGGTCCTGGAGGTCGGTCTTCCAGTCCAGCTTGACCGCACCGGCGATGTGGCCGCCGTCGTACGCGCTGGTGTCCTCATCGACCTCGACCAGCACGACGTTCTCGTCGTTCCGGTGCTCCTCGACCCAGTCGGCGTCGACCAGGACCTGCTGTCTGCTCATGAGATTCCTGTCTTGTGAAGGATTTGGTGTTCAGGCGGCATGGACGAAGGCGCCCAGCCGGTGAAAGAAATGGAGTTGGTGACGGCAGGAAGTGAGGTCAGGCCCGACACAACGACGAACGCATGCGGCCGTGGTCAACGGCCCGGCGGCGAGTGAGCGGCAGCGCCCACGCGTTCGTCCTCGTCACGGCCCCAGCCTAGGGCTGCGCGCGAGTGAGACCCAAGATCCCATCCATACGGTGAGACGTGTGTCCACATTCCGAGACGGGATTGGTCGGCACCCGATGCGGACCCCAACCGGCGTGACCTTGCTCACACACTTTGTTCAGACAACTGAACTTATATGCGCACTTGTCCCGACGTACGCGCGAAAACGGACGGCGCTGCCACCGGCGAACGGGGGCAGCACGTCCACGCGAACCGGCTCGGTGAGCACCCGATCAAGATCATCCGGATGGGCGGCGACGCCGTCGACCAACAACGAACATGCCTTGACAACGCGGGAAAACGCCGGATCGGCCCGGGCCGCCACGACCCCCTGCAGGGCCTCGCGCACCGTGGTCGCCAAGGTCGACTCCGACTCCACGCCGGCGGCCGCCCGGGCCCCCGCCCAGTAGTAAAGGGAAACCTTCTCCATTGGAGTAGTGTCGCCGCAAGACTTTCTTCCCCGCTCCAGCAGCGGGCGGGACGGAGCAGGCTACGGCACCCAGTCCCCTAGCGAAGGAGACCGAGATGGCCACTTTGCTACTGCTGACCAACGACATGCACGCATCCGGCGAGATCCTGCCGGCGCTCGAGCTTCTTCCCCACTCCGTCAAGGTTGCCGCCGCCGAGGCCACGGCACTGCTAGACGCCCCGCCGGCCGACGTGATCCTGCTCGACGCCCGTCGAGACCTGGTGGGCGCGCGGTCTCTGTGCCGGCTGATCGAGACCACCGGCAAGGAAGCGCCACTGCTGGTGATCGCCAGCGAGGGTGGGCTGACGGCGCTCTCCTCGGACTGGGGGTTCGACGACCTGCTGCTCGCCACCGCGGGTCCCGCCGAGGTCGACGTCCGGCTGCGGCTGGCGATGAGCCCGAGCGTCGCGTCCAGCGTCGACCCGGTGATCCAGTCCGGCAACATTCTCATCGACGAGGCCGGCTACAGCGCCAAGCTCAACGGGGTCCAGCTGGACCTGACCTACACGGAGTTCGAGCTGTTGAAGTACCTGGCTCAGCACCCCGGGCGGGTGTTCAGCCGGCAGCAGCTGCTCAGCGACGTCTGGGGTTACGACTACTACGGCGGCACCCGGACAGTTGACGTGCACGTCCGCCGGCTGCGGGCGAAGCTCGGCCCCGAGTACGAGTCGGTGATCGGCACCGTGCGCAACGTCGGCTACCGGTTCGTCACGCCGGTCGAGGACTCCAGCCGCACCGTCAGCTCGTAAGGGCGATCGCCGCGAGGTAGCGCGCTGTCCTAGCCGACGTCGTCAGGGCGCTGCGCCCGCGGCTGCGCGCGGGCGATCAGTCGGCGCATGTGGGCGGGCAGCGTGCCCGGCGGACCGCTGGGCCGCAGGAACTGAACCGCGGCCAGCGCCTGGGCGACCAGGATCATCAGCAGTGTGAAGGCCAGCAGCACCGCGGAGGTAGCGGTCCAGCCGGCGGCCGCGCTGCCGGCCATGCCGGCGAACAGACCGACCAGGGCCACCGGGTAGGAGACCAGGTGGGCGATCCAGGACAATCGGGCCTCGGTGTGCAGGTCCTCGGGGCGTATGCCGCGCCAGGAGGCCATGGCGATCCGCCAGACGACGAGCTGGATGACACAGAGGGCCAGCATGAGCACCGCAGCGACCAGCGCGGTGATAGCCCAGCCGCGCCCCTGGGAGTCGCCGGTGAAGGACGGGAACGTCGCCAGGGCCGCCGCAGCGAGGATCACCCCCGCTGCCCCACAGGCCACACCGACCTGGGTCAACCGCAGGTGGGGCTTCATCCGAGCGGCGATCGCCGGCTGCTCGGTGGACCCGTACGCCGCGATCTGCTCGGCCCGGTACTCGGCGTCTTGCATGGCCCCAACATACTGATCTGACCGCCAAGGGCCCGAGCCCCTCGAGCTCGAGGACGTGACCACCCAGCACGTTCACCGACACGCCCTAACCTGGCCCCCATGCCAACCGCTGCGCGCCGATCGACCGGAGGGGACGACCCCCCCAGTCCCCCTCGTACAGACACGAGGGTCCTGACCGTCGACTCCGGGCTGTCCGCGGACCACCGCGACCAGGTGGAGCAGGTGCTCGCGCGGGCCGAGGCGGCGGACGGCTTTTCGGCGCTGAACGAGGCGGCCGTGCTCGCGCTCCGGCAAACCTCGGCCCCGACGCTGCACATCACCGCCCTCACCGGGGAGCGGGTCATCGGCTACGCCCAGCTCGTGCCGGACCCGCGGAGCAGCACCGGGTTCCTGGTGGTTGATCCCGCGGCCCGCCGGCAGGGGGTCGGCCTTCGGCTCGTCCAAGCGTTGGCGGAGCGCGCGCCCACCCCACTGCAGCTGCTCGCTCCCACCGACAGCGCGCCCGCCCAGGCCCTCGCGGCCCGCGCTGGCCTGGTGCCCGGCCGCACGTTGCTGATCATGAAGCGGGACCTCGACCAGCCACTACCGGAGCCGGTGGTGCCGGCCGGTGTGACCATCCGGACGTTCCGGCCGGGGGAGGACGAGGCGGCCTGGCTGGCCGTCAACGCCGCCGCCTTCGCCAGCCACCCGGAACAGGGCGCGGTCACCGCCGCCGACCTGGCCGCGCGGATGGCCGAGCCGTGGTTCGACCCGGCGGGGTTCTTCGTGGCCGAGCGGGCCGGGGCGATGGTGGGCTTTCACTGGACCAAGCAGCACCCCGACCACCTGGGCGAGGTGTATGTGCTCGGCGTGGCCCCCGAGGGGCATCGCCAAGGCATCGGCCAGGCCCTGCTGATCACCGGTCTGAAGCACCTGCGCCGGCACGGGAACCACACCGTTGAGCTCTACGTCGAGGCCGCCTCTGACGCGGCTGTCGCGCTCTACTCGAGCTATGGCTTCATCCCTACCGGGCGTGATGTGATGTACGCGCAGCGCCCGATCCGAGCACCGCAGGAGGGCTGATGGAAGCAGTGGACACCGCGACCTCGGTCGCGGACCTGGCGACCGAGGCTCCCGAGACCGACGGGGCGGCGGCGCCTGCCCCGCCGACCGCCGAGCCGTTGCCGGCGGACCGGTTCCTGGACCGTGAGCTGTCCTGGCTCGCCTTCAACAACCGCGTGTTGGACCTGGCGAAGGACAAGCTGCGGGTGCCGCTGCTGGAGCGGGCCAAGTTCCTGGCCATCTTCGCCTCCAACCTCGACGAGTTCTACATGGTCCGGGTGGCCGGGCTGAAGCGGCGGATCGCCGCCGGCGTCGCCGTGCCCACGGTCAGCGGGATGATGCCCCGCGAAGTGCACTCGGCCATCCTCAGCCGGACCCGGGAGCTGGTCGCGGAGCAGGCCCGGGTGTTCACCGACGAGGTCCGGCCCGAGCTGGCCGCACAGGGCATCGAGATCCTGCGCTGGGACCAGCTCACCTCCGACGAGAAGGATCGGATGAACGACCTGTTCGCGGAGCGGATCTTCCCGGTCCTGACCCCGCTCGCGGTCGACCCCTCCCACCCGTTCCCCTACATCTCCGGACTGTCGATCAACCTGGCCGTGCTGGTGCGCAACCCCGAGACCGGCGTACGGCAGTTCGCGCGAGTCAAGGTGCCTACGGTGCTGTCCCGGTTCATCCAGCTCGCCGAGGGTCGCTACGTCGCCCTCGAGGACGTGATCGCCCGGCATCTGAACCAGCTGTTCAGCGGCATGCAGGTGGTCGGTCACCACACCTTCCGGGTGACCCGTAACGAGGACGTCGAGGTCGAGGAGGACGACGCCGAGAACCTGCTGCTGGCCCTGGAGAAGGAGCTGCTGCGGCGACGGGTCGGTCGGCCACCGGTGCGGCTGGAGGTCGAGGACGACATCGACCCCAAGATGCTCGAGCTGTTGATCAGCGAGCTGGACATCAGCGAGCGGGAGGTGTTCCACCTGCCGGGGCCGCTGGACCTGCGCGGCTTGTTCTCCCTGGTTGACATCGACCGGGCCGAGCTGAAGTTCCCGGCCTTTCTGCCCTCCACCCATCCGCACCTGGCCGAGGTGGAGACGGCCTCGCCGGCGGACATGTTCGCCGCCCTGAAGCAGCGCGACGTGCTGCTGCACCACCCGTACGACTCGTTCGCCACCAGCGTGCAGCGCTTCATCGAGCAGGCGGCCGACGACCCGAAGGTGCTGGCGATCAAGCAGACCCTCTACCGGACCTCGGGCGACTCCCCGATCATCGACGCCCTGGTGGAGGCGGCCGAGGCGGGCAAGCAGGTGCTGGCCCTGGTGGAGATCAAGGCCCGCTTCGACGAGCAGGCCAACATCGCCTGGGCCCGGCGGCTGGAACGGCACGGCTGCCACGTGGTGTACGGACTGCTCGGGCTGAAAACGCACTGCAAGCTGTCCATGGTGGTCCGCGACGAGCCGGAAGGGCTCCGCCGCTACGTGCACATCGGCACCGGCAACTACAACCCCAAGACCGCCCGGGTGTACGAGGACATGGGCCTGCTCACCGCGAACCCGATCATCACCGAGGACGTGGGCCGGCTGTTCAACCACCTGTCCGGGATGAGCCAGGAGACCCAGTACCGGCGGCTGCTGGTCGCCCCGCACGGTATCCGCACCGGTCTGCTGGACCGGATCCACAACGAGATCGCCAACGCCGAGGACGGCCGGCCGTCGGGCATCCGGATCAAGATCAACTCGCTGGTCGACGAGGCCCTGACCGACGCGCTCTACCGGGCCTCGCAGGCCGGCGTCAAGGTGGACCTGTGGGTCCGCGGCATCTGCACCATGCGGCCCGGCGCGCCCGGGCTGAGCGAGAACATCCGGGTGCGCAGCACCCTGGGCCGGTTCCTCGAGCACAGCCGGCTGTTCTGGTTCGCCAACGGCGGCTCGCCCACGGTGGGCATCGGCTCGGCGGACCTGATGCACCGCAACCTGGACCGCCGGGTCGAGGTGCTGGCCTCGATCACCAACCCGGCGCACGTCGCCGAGATCTCCGAGCTGTTCGACCTCGCCTTCGACAAGGGCACCGCGTCCTGGAAGCTGCAGCCCGACGGCACCTGGATCGCCTTCACCGCTGACGAGCAGGGTCAACCGCTGGTGGACATGCAGGAGTACCTGATCAACCGCACGAGCCGCCGCCGGGCTGGGACCAAGTAGCCCGCCTCGTGCCCGCTCCCTTGCCGGTCCACCGCGCCGTGGCGGTGGCCCCCTCGGTCAAGCCGGTCCTGGCCGCCGGCGCTGTGGTCACCCGGATCCATCCCGTCCGGGGTATCGAGGTGCTGGTCATCCACCGCAAGCGCTACGAGGACTGGACCCTGCCGAAAGGCAAGATGGAGCCGGGTGAGTCACTGCCGGCGTGCGCGGTGCGCGAGGTGGCCGAGGAGACCGGCGTGACGATCCGGCTCAGCGCCCCGCTGGACGCCATCCGCTACGAGGCCGGCAACGCCGGACTGAAGAAGGTGGACTGGTGGGGCGGGATCCCGGTACGGGAGGTTCCGCGCGGCCCGGACGCCGAGGTGGACATGATGTCCTGGCTGCCGGTGCGGGCCGCCCTGGCCCGGCTGACGTACGCGCACGACCACTTCCTGGTCCAGCAGCACCTCGACCAGCCGCCGACCACCCCGCTGATCCTGGTCCGGCACGCCAAAGCCATGGATCGCAAGGACTGGTCGCGAAAGGACTCCGCCCGACCGATCAACTCCCGCGGCCGCCGGCAGGCCCGGCTGCTGGTGCCGATGCTGGCCGCGTACGGAGTCATCCGGCTGGTCAGCTCGACCTCGACCCGCTGCCTGAACACCCTGCTGCCGTACGCGCACCGTCAGGAGCTGCCGGTCGAGTCGTACGCCCAGCTGAGCGAGGAGGTCGGGGCCGACGACGCCAAGGGTGTGACCAAGCTGGTCAACCGGATCCGGACGAGCACGCTGGAGGCGGGTGCGCCGACCGTGATCTGCGTGCACCGACCGGTGCTGCCGCACATCCTGGAGGCGCTGGAGATGGCACCGGCCACCCTCGTCACCGGGGAGTTTCTGGTCGCTCATCTCACCGACGACGGCGGCGTACACGCCGTGGAGCGCCACCGACCGCAGGCCTAACGTCCCCCTCGCCAACGTTTTGCGCGTCAAGGCGGCTAACCGGTGCCCGCACCGTCCTTGCAGCACCCGTTAGTCGTCTTGACGCGGCAAACGGGGGAGCGTGTACGTCCGGTGCTCGCCGCAAACTCGTCGAGTTTCCCTGTGGATAACTCCGGCGAGCCGTTGCCGGGCCCTCAGCATCGTGAGACATGTACGCGCCACCGCAGACCAGACCCGTATTCGATCCCCGCCTTCCGTTCAGCCGAGCCGATGCCCGAGCGGCCGGTTTGACCCCGGAGATGCTGCTGGCCCGCCGCTACAAGAAGCTGTTCTGGGACAGCTACGTGCTGCGCGAGGTAAAGACCACGCCGCTACTACGGGCCCAGGCCGTGCTGCAGCTCGTGCCGAAGGGCTCGCGCATCAGCCACCACACGGCCGCCGAGCTGTGGGGTGCAACAGTTCCCGATGACGGCAACACTCACGTCTGGACACCGTCGGCGAAGGGGCGGCACGTCCGGCAAGGCGTCAAGACCCACTACGGCAACGGCCCGGCCCAGACGACGCTTCGCAATGGGCTGCCGGTCTCGACTCCTGAGCAGACCTTTCTCGACCTCGCCGCCGTGGGAATGCCGCTGGTCGACCTGGTCGTCGTCGTCGACGGCATGATCAAGGCCGGGCACACGACTCCGGAGCGCCTGGTCGAGGCGGCTACAGAGTGGCACGGGCGCGGTTGTCGGCTGGCCCGGCGGGCCGCATCTTTGGCCCGGCCAGGAGTGGACTCGCCCATGGAGACCAGGCTGCGGTTGCTGATCGTGCTGGCGGGACTGCCTGAGCCACGCGTCAACCTCGTTCTCCGGGCCAGGGACGGCAGCTGGACGCGGCGCTACGACCTGGCGTACGAACACCTTCGGCTTGTCGTCGAGTACGACGGTCGCCAGCACTCCGACGACACCGAGCAGTGGCTCACTGACATCACCCGGCGCGAGGAGCTGGACCAGCGACGGTGGCGGCTGGTCGTGGTGACCGCCGAAGGCATCTACACCGACCCGCTGCAGACGCTCCTGCGCGTACGCACAGCGCTGGTCGAGTGCGGCGCCACCGGCGTACGCCGGACCTTCAAGCCGCAGTGGCGAGTGCACTTTCCCACCACCGCCTCCTCACGTAGGACGCGTCAAGACGACTAACGAGTGTCCGGTGGGCGGCCGGGACACTCGTTAGCCGCGTTGACGCGCCAAACGTGAGAGGGGAGTCAGCCGCGACGGCACGCTCAGCTGGTTACGCGCGATATCGGCGAAGGTCGGCTCGGTGCTGGGGTTCGGGGCCGGGTGAGCGCAGGCGCTGGAGCACTTGAGCCGACAGGTCACCGCGCTGCGGTTCCCATGGGTCTGGCCCGCCATGGGCAGAAGTTGGTGCACGACATCTCCCGGGGGGTCGTAGGGTTCTGCGGAGCCCACGGAGCGGGGCCAGCGGCTGTCATCCAACCCGGCGCTGGTGACCGAGGCGTGGCGAACACCGGACGGAAAGGTGCACAACGGGTGACGCGGGTCCTCGCCATCTCCGACAGCGACTCCTACCTCAAGTGGAGCGTCGCGACCCTGCGGGCACTGCCCGAGTCCTGGTCGAGGACCCAGCTGGTGGTCAAGAACCCGGTGCTGCCCTCGCCCGAGCAGGCCCAGGCCGCGGCGGGTGGTACGCCGATCTCGGTCCTCGCCTACCCCGCCCTGCTGCGGCGGTTGCAGCGCGAGCGGCCGGATGTCGTGCTGCTCGCCGCCTCAGGCCCGGTGGTGGCGGCGCTGACCGCGGCACCGGCGCTCCGGGCGACCGGCCGTCCGGTGCTGGTCAGCGGCCTGCCCGGGATCAGCGTGCCGGCCACCCCCCGGGCGATCACCCTGCGGGCCGGCTGCGACGTGTTCCTGCTGCACAGCCACCGCGAGACCGCCGAGTTCACCGCGCTGGCCGCCGACCTCGGCGTGCCGCACCGCTTTGGGCTGGCCACGCTGCCGTTCCTCCCGCCCGGCCCGACGGCCACTCCGGACCCACCGGCCGACGGACCGCTGGTGTTCGCGGCCCAGGCCAAGGTGCCCGTACGACGGGAGGACCGCGAGCAGATCCTGCTGGCCCTCGCCCAGACCGGCTCGGCGGTGGTCAAGCTGCGGGCCCTGAGCACCGAGTGGCAGACCCACCACGAGCCCTGGCCCTACCCGCAGCTGTACGCCGCGCTGGTTCAGGCGGGTCGGGTGGACGCCGACGCCCTGCACTTCGCCGCCGGGTCGATGACCGAAGCGCTCGCCGGGGCCCGCGGGCTGGTCACGGTGTCGTCCACCGCGGCGCTGGAGGCCATGGCCGCGGGACTGCCGGTACTGGCCCTGAGCGACTTCGGGGTCAGCGAGGAGATGATCAACACGGTCTTCTCCGGCTCCGGTTGCCTCGGCACCCTGGCCGACCTCGCCGCCGGCCGGCTGGTCGCCGCGGACCCTGCCTGGAAGGCCGCCAACTACTTCCACCCGCCCGCGGACAACACCTGGCTGAGCCAGATCGAGGACCGGCTGGCCGCCCGGGCGGCCGGCACGCTGCCGGCGCTGCCTCCGGTCAGCGGCTCCCGCTGGTCGCAAGCGCGCCGTCGGCTCCGGCTGGCGGTGCCGCCGAGCCTGTGGAGCCGGGTCCAGCCGTGGCGGGCGCGCGTCTGGAGAGCACCAGGTCGCACAGCTCGCGTACGGCCCCCGAACCACCGGGCCGGCTCAGCACCAGCCGCGCCGCTTGCCGGACCTCCGGATGGGCATTGGCCACCGCCACCGGCCAACCCACCTCCCGCATCGGACCAAGGTCGTTGATGTCGTTGCCAAGGTAGGCGGCGCGGGCCGGGTCGACGCCCTGCCGCTGCAGCCAGTCGCGGACCACCTCGGCCTTGGCCTCGATGCCGTGCAGCACCTCGACGCCGAGCTTGGCCGCCCGGGCCCGGACCACCCGGTTGGTCTCCTTGGACAGGATCAGGATCGGCACGCCGGCCTTCCGCAACCGCTCGATGCCCAGCCCGTCCGAGCGGCTGACCCGGACCGACTCGTAGCCGTCCTCGTTCACGATCGCCGAGTCGTCGGTGTGGACGCCGTCGAAGTCGGTGATCACCACGTCGACGTCGACGTCGACCCGGGGGTCCAGGGCGGCGGCCAGGGCGCTGGCCAGCACCAGGTCGTGGTCGTGGTCGATCTCCACCGCACTCAGCTCGGCCACCGGCACGATCTGCGTCCGCCCGAAGAAGCGATGTCGGGCCGAGCGGAACCCCGCCACCGACATCACGTAGAAGGCGCCGGTCTCCCGGAAGTGCGGCTCCCGGTCCTGGCGGCGCGGACGGTAGGCGGCGTCATGGTTGATCCCCGACGCCTGGCCGTCGGACCCCGATCTCCAGAGGAACTCATACGTCGGGACGGCCGCGAACACCGCGTCGGCCTCCCCGCCGGTCACCCGGCGGACCGCCTCGTCCAGGTCGGCCGGGTCGATGAACGGGCTGGTGCACTGGACGAAGACGACCACCTCCGGGTCCCCACCGGCCGCGGCCAGGGTGTCCAGGGCATGCAGCAATGCGGACTCCGAGCTGGCCGTGTCGCCGGACAGGTCGGCCGGCCGCTCCACCACCTCCGAACCGGCCGCCCGGGCGGCCGCGGCGATCCCGGCGTCGTCGGTGCTGACGTAGACCGCGTCGATGGCCGTCGCGGCGATGCAGGCATCCACCGCCCGCTCCACCAGGCTCCGACCGGCCACCCGGCGCAGGTTCTTGCCGGGCACACCCTTGGAACCACCGCGGGCCGGGATGACAGCCACTACCCGAGGCGTGGCAGAGCCTGCGGCAGCGGAGCGAGCTCCAGCCCCAGCGGCGTGCTGCGACGACATGGGCGGCAACCTAGCAGGCCACCGTGGCCAGGCCGTGCTGCGCCCGGGCGGTGCTGGTGACCCGGGCCAGGAAGTCGTCGGCCCCGTCCGGCGCCCCCGACCGGTACCAGTCCTGGCCGATGTCGCAGACCAGCACCTCGACCCCAGTCCCGTCCAGCACCAGCGGCAGGGTGTGCAGCACCGTCGACGGGAAGCTGAGCACCGTGCGCCCGACCGGGCCGCGGCGCGCGACGAGCTCCAACGGCAGGTCGGGGCGGACAACGGCAACTCCCATGGCGGTGATGTGGGCCAGCTTCTCCTCGCCCTCCTTGCGGTGGGCGAAGTAGCGGCCGACACCGTACTGGTCCACCAGCGACCGCACGCCGTCGAGGTAACGCTCCGACCGGACCACCCCGGTCTCCACCAGCGACGTGCCCACCAGGTCGGCCGCCTCACTGACCTCGGGCGCCGGGAAGCGCGACCGGGTCCAGGCGTACGCGTTCGACAGGACCTCGACGCCTGGCAGCTCCACCGGCATCGCGGTGAAGATCCGCAAGCCCCCGTCGTGCAGCCGGCGCCGGGCGGTTCCGGCGAACAGGTCCCGGGCCGTCGTGAGCAACGGCCGCGGCGAGCCGGGCCGGAAGCTGCGGTGCCACCGGATCAACGGCTCGCCGGCGGCCCAGCGCCGGGCGAACTCCAGGGTGGCGGTGCCGTCGTCGACCAGCGTCACCGGGCGGGGGCGGGATGTGGCGAACAGCGACTGGACGAGCCCTGAGAAGGGGTCGCCGATCACCAGCTGCTCGATGTCACTGAGATGTCCCAGCAGCGCCCAGTAGGCGGTCGGGCCCCCGAGGCCGAGTCGTGGCTCGTACCACAGCATTTCGTGGCCGGCCTCCGAGGCCAGCTCGACCATGGCCCGGAGCTGGTCCCGGGTCGGCCCGACCTTGGGTGCCAGGACCGCGATCGGTACGTCCTGGAGATCGGGACTCTCGTGGGCCAGCTCCAGCACGTTCAGCAGCTGCGCTGGACTCTCCACCAGAGCGAGGGCCCCGGTGGACGAGCGCGTCACGACACGGAGACCAGCTGCGGATCCTCCGCGAGCTCGCCCTGGACCCGGCGCAGCTTCTTCATGGCGGCCAGCTCACCCGGATAGACCTGCTTGACGCCGTCGCCCAGCGCCTCGCTGATCACCCGGATGTCGCGGACCAGCCGCTGCAGGCCCGGAGGCTCGACGGAGGCCGCCTGGTCCGAACCCCACATCGCGCGGTCCAGGGTGATGTGCCGCTCTACGAACACCGCACCGAGCGCCACCGCGGCCAGCGTGGTCTGCAGGCCGGTCTCGTGCCCGGAGTAGCCGATCGGCACATTCGGGAACTCACCCTGCAGGGTGTGGATCATCCGCAGGTTGAGCTGCCCGGCCGGCGCCGGGTAAGTGCTGGTGGCGTGGCAGAGCAGGATGTTGTCGCTGCCGAGCACCTCGACCGCGTGGCGGATCTGCTTCATCGTCGACATGCCGGTGGACAGGATGATGGTGCGACCGGTGGACCGCAGCTTGCGCAGCAGCTCGTCGTCGGTCAGCGATGCCGACGCGACCTTGTGTGCCGGCACGTCCAACTGCTCCAAGAAGTCCACCGACTCGGTGTCCCACGGCGAGGCGAACCAGTGAATGCCGCGCTCACGCGCGTGCTTGGCGATCTCCGCGTACTCCTCGACACCGAACTCGACCCGGTGCCGGTAGTCGATGTAGGTCATCCGCCCCCACGGGGTGTCCCGCTCGATGTCCCACTGGTCGCGTGGCGTGCAGACTTCCGGCGTGCGCTTCTGGAACTTGACCGCGTCACAGCCCGCGTCAGCGGCGACATCGATGAGAGCGATGGCGTTGGCCAGCTCTCCGTTGTGGTTGATCCCGATTTCGCCAGTGACGTAAACAGGGCGCCCCGCGCCTACCTCGCGCTCGCCGATCTTGCGTATCGGGGCATCCAGGGACCAGGACTTGTTGGGCATGATCATGGGTCGGTATCGTACCGCAGTCATACCGGTCGGCCGATCATCTCGAGCCCGGGCCGGTGTGTTTGCCGAACGGCCATTCTTTCCGCGCTCAAGCGTGATCTTGCTGCCACCGACCATTCACCGTTCGTTCACCGGGCGGTTCGGCTGAGCTTCTCGCTCACGTCGGTGATCCCGCCCGAGCATTCCGCGTCGCAACCATCCGCCCTCGCGGGCTCCGGCTCGCGCCAGACCCATCCACGCTCTGGGCAACGTCCGGATGGGACCGCCTACTACGCTCGTCTCCGTCCGCGATTCACAGGCATTCGTGACCTTCTGCGGCGGCCGTCGCGGTCCCTCGCGCGAATAGACTCGGCCTGTGAGCGCGAAGGCAGGTTGGTACCCCGATCCGGGGGGCGGACAGGGTCTTTACCGCTACTGGGATGGCAAGTCGTGGTCGGCCGCGACATCGCCCAACCCCGGGGCCCCGCCTCCCAACTCGGGTCTCGGGGCGGTTGGTCAGCCGACCGCTGGCAACCCGTACGGTCAGACCACGCAAACCATGCCCGGCCAGCCCGGCCAGCCCGGGCTGCTGGGGCAGGGCGCCCCGGCCGGCTACGGGCAGGCCAACCCGAACGCGTACGCCAACTACCAAGAGATCCAGAAGAAGAAGTCCCCGGTCGGCTGGTGGATCGCCGGCATCGCCCTGGTCGTGGTGATCGTCGTCGTCGCGGTCATCGCGATCCGCGCCGTGGCCGGCGGCACGAACATCGCCACTCCACCCGGCGGATCGGCCTCCCAGGCCAACTGCCCGCCGGAGCGGACGCCGACCCAGTCCCCTGAGGAAGACCCCAACGACGGCCGGGTGCACGGCGGCCCGCTCTCCTACCCCACGCTGCCCGCGCCGTGGGGTGCTCCGCTGCCCGACATCCGAGTGCCGTTCGGCAGCGATGTGCTGAGCCAGGCGGTACCGGTGGAGCCCAACTACACGACGGACCCGATTACGGGGGAAAGCTCCAGCTGGGTCGCCTCGGTGCTGGTCGGGGAACTGCAGGCGGGTGACGGGTTCTTCACCCCGGAGCAGGGCTCGCAGATCGTGGTCAAGTGCATCCTCGGCGCCTTCTACGGCAACGCTCAGGTGAAAAGCGACGTGCAGAAGAGCGAGGCCATCACGATCGACGGCCACGAGGCCTGGATCGTGGAGTCCCAGCTCTCCTTCGACATTCCGAACCTGAAGACCAAGGGCGAGCGGCTGATCGTGGTGATCGTCTCCGCCGGGGCCCGGTCGGGCCTGTACTACGCGTCGATCCCCGACACCACGCCGGAGCTCGTCAAGCCGGCCCGGGACCTGATCGGTCAGCTAAAGGTCACTGAGTAGTAGCACCTTCACGTCGAACCACCGGGTCAGCGCGAACACCCGCTTATCCGGCGCAGGTGGCAAGTCCGCGCCGCGCTTTGAGGGCCACTACCCGGGTGGCGCTCTGCCGAACCCGCTCGGCGAACTGCTCGTCGTCGCTCATCTGCTGCCGCACCGCCCGGACCATCGGGGCGACCAGCCCGGGGTCACCGATGATCATCAGGTCACCGCCGGCACCGAGGAAGCGCAGCGCGCGCTGCGCCGGGTCGACGTCGACCATGGCCTCGGCGGCCAGGTCGTCGGAGATGACGACGCCCGTGAACCCGAGCTCCCCGCGCAACATGTCGCCCAACACCACCGGGGAGAACGCTGCCCGCCGCTCCTGATCGATCTTGTCGTAGAACGCCGACGAGGCCATCACCATGTCGACGCCACCGTCGACCGCCGCCGCGAAGGGCGCGAGATTGGGATCGTCTCGACGAGTTTGATCATCGACCACCCGACGGGCGTAGTCCGTGTTGCCGCGCACGCGACCCAGTCCGGGAAAGTGCTTGACCGCCGTGGCCATTCCGGCCCGGTCCATGCCGCGGGCGAACGCCGTGGCCTTGGCCGCGACCGTACGGGGACTCGAACCGTAGCCGCGCCGGAGATATCCGATGGGTGCATTCTTCTCGGCCAAGTCGGCCGACACGACGTCGGCGACCGGAGCGAGGTTCGCTCCGATGCCGACCGCGGCGAGATCGTCGCCCCAGCGCTCCGCGTCGGCGGCCAGCCGGGCGTCGGACCGCTCGGCCTGCTGCTCAGCCGGCGGGATCTCGGCGAAGCCCGGGCCGCGCAGCCGCTGGACCTTCCCACCCTCCTGGTCCACCGCCATCAGGGTCTCGATGCCCTCGGCCGGAGGCGTGCTCCGACGTGCGTCGGTGACCACGCGTCGGGTCGCCGCGGCACCGGCGAAGGAGTTGCCGAGGAGGATCACGCTCCCGGCCCGGCTCGCGGCCAGGGCATCCCGCTCGAACTGCCTCAGTCCGGTCGAGCGCACGGCGACCATCAGCAGCTGTCCGACCTGCTCCGCCGGCGAAAGCATTTCCACGAGATCTGAGCAGTTGACCCGCTTGTGTTTCGGGGTGGAGTTGGCACGACCCGACGCGGTCGACGCAGGGGTGGCTGAGGCGGCGGTCCGCGCTTGCGGGGACGTCGGCGCCGACGCGCGCTGGCCCTGAGGAATCGGGACCTGAGCGCACGCCGCCATCAGCACCGAGGCCAGCCCGACGATCCCGAGCCGGGCCGTTAGGGTGAAGCCCATGTCGAGCATCAGCGTAAGCCCGAGAACTCTTGCCGACGTCATCCCCGGTGGCCTGGTTCGCAGCGTCGCCTTGGTGGTCGGGGGCGCGATCTTCGTCGGACTGACCGCGCAGGTGGTTATCCCGCTGTGGTTCACCCCGGTGCCGCTGACCCTGCAGACATTCTCGGTACTGCTGGTCGGCGCGACCCTGGGCAGCACCCGCGGCCTGGCCTCGATGGCCCTCTACGTGTTGGCCGGACTGGCCGGAGTGCCGTGGTTCCAGGGCGGGGGAAGCGGGGTGACGCCGACCATCGGCTACCTGGTCGGCTTCGTCGCCGCCGCCTGGCTCGTTGGCTTCCTGGCCGAGCGCCGGGGCGACCGTACGCCGTTGCGCGCGGCCGGGCTGATGGTGCTGGGCAACGTGGTCATCTACGCGTTCGGCGTGGCCGGGCTGCTGTTCATGACGCCGTACGACCTGCCGACCGCGCTCGCCAAGGGTGTGGTGCCGTTCCTGCTCGGCGACGCGATCAAGATCGCCGCAGCCGCGGCGCTGCTGCCGATGACCTGGAAGCTGGTCGGGTCCCGCCGCGACTCGTGAGATGAACATGAGCGAGTCCTCCTTCACCGCCGAGGTTCTTGCGGCGGGTAGGGGCGGGCATGCGGTCATCGTGCCCAAGGAGGTCGCGGCCACGTTCTCCGCCAGGCGGGTTCCGGTCCTGGCCCACGTCGACGGGGTCGAGTACCGCTCCCGGATCGCGGTCTATGGCGGCAAGTCCTACCTGGGACTGCGCCTGGACCTGCTTCGCCGGATCGGTAGACAGGCTGGCGACCAGGTCGAGGTCCGGCTGGTCGAGGAGCCCGAACCCGAGCCGGCACCGACGGCCCCGGCGGCCGAGGCCACCGAGCCGCCTGACCTGCTCGCGGCCCTGGCCGGGAACGAAGCCGCGCGGACCGCGTACGCCGCTCTGCCGCCCGAGCACCGGCGGGAGTACTGGATCTGGATCTCCGGCGCGGAGCAGCCCGATGCCCGAGCGGAGCGGGTGGCCCGGATGGTGAAGCGGCTCAATCGCTAGCGCTCAGCAGCGCGTTCTCCACCACCTCGGCCAGCGCCGGGTGGATCCAGTACTGGCCGCGGGCCACATCGACCGCCCGCTGACCGAAGCTCATCGCCTGGACCACCGGCTGGATCAACGAGGACGCGTGCGGTCCGAGCAGATGAGCGCCCGCGACCAGGCCCGTCGCTGCGTCGACGATGATCTTGACGAAGTGCTCGGTGTCCTCCATCGCCCAGCCGTAAGCCACGTCCCCGTAGGACTCCTTGCCCACCCGGTAGTCGAGGCCCTGCTTGGCCGCCTGCTGCTCGGTCAGCCCGACGGCCGCGATCTGCGGCACCGAGAACACTGCATGCGGCACGAACCGGTGGTCCGTGGCGATCATGGCGTCCGGGTGCAGCAGGTTGTGCTGCACCGTCCGGGCCTCCTCGTTGGCCACATGCTTGAGCGGGTAGTGGCTGGACACGTCGCCCAGGGCGAAAACGCCGTCGGCCGTGGTTCGCTGGTACTGGTCGACGACGATCAGGCCCCGGTCGTCGGTCTCGATCCCCGCGGTCTCCAGGTCAAGGGTGTCGCCGTTGGGCATCCGGCCGGTGGCCACCAGCAGCGTGTCCACCTCGAGCGTGGTGGGGCCGCCCGGTCCGTCCAGGTGCAGCAGCACGCCCCCGTCGGCCCCCGGCGCCACCCGGGTCGCCTGGGTCTTGGCCCGAATGTCCACCTCGCGCCCGAACTGCTCGGTGAACCGGGCGGCGATCTCGTCGTCCTCCTTGGTCAGCAGCCGGTCCGACCGGTTGAGAACGGTCACGGCGGTCCCGAAGGCGGAGAAGACCGCGGCGAACTCCGCGGCGATGTAGCCGCCGCCGAGGATGGCCATCCGATGGGGCAGCTCCGCCAGCC
>DASQUF010000326.1:0-2357 GCA_035641435.1 Propionibacteriaceae bacterium
ACAGGGGCCGGGTTGCCTAGTGACAGGTGATCTTTGACATCTGTGTGCCAGGTGATGGTTTACACCTGGTCTAGGAAACTAAGGGGCTCGACCGCGGTCGAGTGGACTTGATGTTAATGACCGGCGTCGTGGTGGTCCGCCGCACGACACGGGTTTCTTGGTCGTCGAGCTCGATGGCCAAGGTGGTGTCGGACACGAAGACGGTGACCGTTTGGTGGCGGTGGATCCGGCCGAGGGCCACTTTCTGTTTGCAGACGCAGATGATCCCGTCCTTCGATGCCCGGCGTTGCACTCGGATCGGCTCCACCGATGGTCGAGGCGGCGGCCCTGCCGGCCGATTCCCGCGCAGCCGGGCGACCTGCTCGGCGGTGAGCGGGTTCGGCCGGGTTCGCAGTAGTTCGCGGGTCTGGAGGTCGAAGAACTTCAAGGTGTCGGGCTCTATTCGGATGCCGACTCGGCGGCCGGCGAGGATCTCCGCGGCCAAGATCACCTTGCCGCCCAGGGAGGTGATGCCGCCACTGCCGATGGTTCGGTCGACCTCGACGGCTGCCCCGTCTTCGATCGGTGGCAGCGGTGACGGGCCGGCGTTGACCGCACCTTCGCGGACCAGCCGGGCAAGGTCGTTCACGGTCAGGTGCGAGCGGACCGTCTTGACCTTGGCGCCGCCGATCAGCAGATGGATCATGTCCACGCTGGCCCAGAACCTGACGACCTGCCCGGCTCGCTGCGGCCCGAGCCAGAACTGTTTCCCGGACAGCTGCATGTTCCCCGACGGCGGCACGACTCGGTCCAGCTCGACCGGCCCGCCCGCCCACGGCACCGGCGCGGCTGCATCACCTGTGGCATCTGCGGCTTCGTCAGCGGTTGGCAGGGCCGGCAGCAGGGTGGGCGGCAGCCATAGCGGCACCAGGTCACGCTTCTCCTCGGGAACGGGGGCGAACCGCTGCGCCGGCGTCACCGGCCGGTCTGAATCCAACGCCTGATGCGGACGATCGGCGTTGTATTGAGCCACGAACCCATCAACCGCAGCCTGCGCCAACTCCACGGACTCGTAGGGCTGATGCCCCTCGAGCAGCTCACGGCGCAACGTGAGATGGAAACGCTCGATCTTTCCGGTCGTGGTCGGCGACGCCGGCTGGGTCAATCGATGGGTGATGCCGTTATGCCGGCAGATCTTGTCGAACAGCACCTCCCCGCCCTTACCGAACCGGTCGGTGAACTGACGACCGTTGTCAGTGAGGATTTCTTCCGGCACTCCGAACCGGGCCAGCGCCGCCGCTAACGCCAGGCAGACGGCGCGGGCGGTGGCCCGCTCCACCACCGAGGCGATCACGCAGAACCGGGAATGATCGTCCACCCCGGTGACGATCTTGGCCTCCCGCAGCACCCCGGTGCCGGTGTCGACCAGCCACACGCCGCCGACAATGTCGAGCTGCCACAGCTGCATCGCCGCCGGTCGTTCCCAGCGCACATACGACTCGCGCGGCCGCTTCCGCTTCCGCGGCACCACCAGACCCTGTCGGATCAGAATCCGATTGATCGTCCGCGTCGAGGGCACCACCTGCCCGTCGGGCGGCTTCTTCAACAACTCCATCCGAATCCGCTTCGCACCCCACCGCGGATGCTGCCGCCGCATCTCGGCCACCCGAACCTCGACCGCCCCAGCCGCCTGCCGCGGAGAATCATGCGGTCGATGCGACCGATCCGCCAGGCCAGAAACACCCTCCACCAGATAGCGGGTCAGCCAGCCATGAACCGACTGACGCGACACCCCCATCGCCGCGGCAACTTCCTTCACCTGCGCGCCACCCAGGACCGCGCGAACCGCATCCAACCGCTGCTCGACAACAGACAACTGCACCAGAGCCAATCCCGGCCCTCCCACCCATGACGCCCCGCGGAACGTCACAAGGAGGAGTCCGAAACACGACCCGTGTCAACCATCACCTGGCACAGCCGCGTCAAGCATCACCCGTCACAAGACAGAGATATTCCGACGAGCACTGAAGAATCCGGCTCTATCTGATCAAGGGCCTGGGCTACGCCCGGCCCGCGGCGCGTGTCCTCCCTATGGTCCGGGCCGCGCCGCTGCTCCCGACAGGAGGCCGAAAGCGCCGGTCCCACACTCGGTCGAGCACTTGGCCCTACGCTGCTGTGGCGTGACACCACTCGCTACAGATCCTGGCTTGACTTTCGTGCTGCCAGCTACCGGCCAAGCCCGCCGGGCCCTCCAGGACACTCAACTGACTGCCGGATCGGCACTCTCCACGTGGGTCAGGCACAGCTCGCCGATGTCGCCGCGGCGTGCATCGTGGTCAAGAAGCAAAGCCGAAAGCCAAAGGGGGTAGCGATATCGG
>DASQUF010000327.1:0-3475 GCA_035641435.1 Propionibacteriaceae bacterium
ATCTGGAACCGCCGCTCGCCTCCGCCCGTGGGCCCTTCGCCAACTACCCGCGGTTCTCCGTTCCGCCGCAGGTGGTGCAGGGCATCAAGGCCACCGGTTACGACGTGTGCACCACCGCTTCCAACCACAGCGTGGACCACGGGTTCCGGGGACTGAAGCGGACCCTCGACACCCTCGACCGTGCTGGCATCGCCCACAACGGCACAGGCCGGACGGCGGACGAGGCCCGGCGCCCGACGATCGTTCGCACGCGCACCGGCGTACGGGTCGGGGTCATCTCGGGCACCTTCAGCCTGAACGGGCTACCCGAGCCGGCCGGCAAGCCCTGGTCGGTGACCGGGCTCGAGCCCAAGCGTCTGCTGGCCCAGGCCCGCCGCGCCCGAGACGCCGGGGCGGACATCGTTGTGGTCGCGGCCCATGTCGGCACCGAGTTCTCCTCGCAGGTGAACGCTCAGCAGCGCATCCTGGCCCGGACACTGACCGCATCGCCGGACGTCGACCTGCTCTACATGCATCACACCCACGTGGTCCAGCCGTGGACCAGGATGAACGGCAAGTGGGTGATCTATGGCTTGGGCAACACGGTGGCCCAGCACGAGACCACCATCCCGCAGGGCGCCGAGGGCGTGACCGCGCGGCTGCGCTTCGAGCGCCGGCGGGACGGCCGCTTCACGGTGACCCGGGCGGAGTACATCCCGACCCTCGTCACCCGGTACGCTCCCGGCCGCCCGGCCCGGCTGCACCAGGTCTCGGCCGCTCTGCCTCAGGCCAGCGGCGCGTTCCGACAGCGGCTCCGGCTGGCCCAGCGCCGCACCACCACCGTGGTCACCCGCTACCACCCACGTGGCCTAATTCGCGGATAGGTGGAGCACGGCCTTCGAGCATCGGAGGAGCACCCGGTGCCGTCCGGAGGAGCGATGAGCGAACCGCGTTTTTTGGTTCGCGAACAGCGACGACGGCGGCAGCCAAAGGGTGCGACGGGTGCGAGAAGGCCTGGATAAAGTGTCCGGCGTGATTACGAGGTTGTCGGAGCTGTTCGTCCGCACGCTGCGCGAGGATCCGGTCGATGCGGAGGTGCCCAGCCACCGGTGGCTGGTCCGCGCTGGCTACATCCGCCGCGCGGCCCCCGGCATCTACACCTGGCTCCCGCTCGGCTACCGCGTACTCCGCAAGGTCGAGGAGATCGTCCGCCAGGAGATGGACGCGATCGGCGCCCAGGAGGTGCACTTCCCGGCGCTGCTGCCCAAGGAGCCGTACGAGGCGACCGGCCGCTGGACCGAGTACGGCGACGGCGTGTTCCGGCTGCGGGACCGCAAGGACGCCGAGTACCTGCTCGGGCCGACACATGAGGAGATGTTCACCCTCTTGGTGAAGGACCTCTACTCCTCCTACAAGGACCTGCCGCTCAGCCTCTACCAGATCCAGACCAAGTACCGCGATGAGGCGCGGCCGCGAGCCGGACTGCTGCGCGGGCGCGAGTTCGTTATGAAGGACTCCTACTCCTTCGATATCGACGACGAGGGCCTGCAGAAGTCCTACGACGCCCACCGCGACGCGTACATCCGGATCTTCGACCGGTTGGGCTTCGAGTACGTCATCGTGCACGCCATGTCCGGGGCGATGGGCGGCTCGGCCAGCGAGGAGTTCCTGGCCGTGGCCGAGAACGGCGAGGACACCTTCGTGCGCTCACCCGCCGGGTACGCGGCCAACGTCGAGGCGGTCAAGGTCGCGTCCTCCGCGCCGATCGCCTACGACGACGCCCCCGCGGCGCACGTCGAGGACACCCCGGACACCCCGACCATCGAGACCCTGGTCGCCCTGGCCAACGGCCGCTTCCCGCGGGCGGACCGGCCCTGGCACGCCGGCGACACCCTGAAGAACGTCGTGCTGATGGTGCGAGAGCTGGACGGCTCCCGCCATCCGCTGGTCGTCGGTCTACCCGGAGACCGCGAGGTCGACCCGAAGAGGCTGGCCGCCCAGCTCGAGCCGGCCGAGGCCGAGCCGTTCGGCGACGCCGACTTCGCCGCGTACCCGCAGCTGGTCAAGGGCTACATCGGTCCCGCGGCCCTGGGCGAGGAGTCGGCGAGCGGCATCCGCTATCTCGTCGACCCGCGGGTCGTCCCGGGCACCCGGTGGGTGACCGGTGCCAACGAGTCCGGTCGCCACGTCTTCGACCTGGTGTGCGGCCGGGACTTCACCCCGGACGGAGTGCTCGACGTGGCCGGGATCCGGGAAGGGGACCCGGCCCCCGACGGCTCCGGCCCGCTGCGGCTGGCCCGGGGCATCGAGATGGGCCACATCTTCCAGCTGGGCCGGAAGTATGCCGACGCGCTCGGCCTGCAGGTGCTGGACCAGAACGGCAAGCTGGTCACGGTCACCATGGGCTCCTACGGCATCGGGGTGTCCCGGGCGGTGGCTGCCGTGGCCGAGGGCACCTGTGACGCCAAGGGCCTGAGCTGGCCACGCGAGCTGGCGCCGTTCGACGTCCAGCTGCTGGCCACCGGCAAGGATGAGACCGTGACCGCTGCCGCCGCCGACCTCGCGGTGCAGCTGGACGAGGCCGGGGTGTCGGTGCTGCTCGACGACCGCAAGGCCAGTCCCGGGGTGAAGTTCGCCGACGCCGAGATCATGGGCATGCCGACGATCGTGGTGGTCGGTCGCGGCCTGGCCGACGGCGTCATCGAGGTACGGGACCGGCGCACCGACGAGCGCCGCGAGGTGCCGGTGGCTGACGCGCTCGGCGAGATCGTGGCGGCGGTCCACGGCCGCCCGATCCTTGACTGAGTTCCTGGAACTCGGCGCCCTCACGATCGCGCTGCTCCTGCTGGCCGCGTTCATGGCCGGCTGGGTGGATGCGGTGGTGGGCGGCGGCGGGCTGATTCAGCTCCCGGCCCTGCTGATCGGGCTGCCTGACTCGACCCCGCCGGCGGCCATCCTCGGCACCAACAAGGTCAGCTCGGTGTGGGGCACAGCGACCAGCTCTATCACCTACGCCGTACGCATCCGGCCCGACTGGCGAACCATCATCCCGCTGGTGGTGGCATCCGCGGTCGGCGCGGTGGTCGGGGCCCAGCTGGCCCGGTTCCTACCCAGGGAGTGGTTCACCCCGATCGTGCTGGTCGCAATGGTCGGCGTGGGCATCTACACCTGGCGCCGGCCCGAGCTCGGTCTGGTGTCGGCGCGCAAGCACGACGGCGGAGCGCACTACGGGCGGACCGCGGCCATCGGGCTGGGCGTCGGCGCGTACGACGGGTTCCTCGGACCCGGCACTGGGTCGTTCTTCGTGATCCTGCTCGTAGGCGTGCTGGGCTACGGATTCCTGGAAGCGAGCGCAAAGGCCAAGATCGCCAACCTGGTCACCAACCTGGCCGCCATCGCCGTGTTCGCGGCAAGCGGATCCATCCTGTGGGCGCTCGGCCTGACGATGGGCGCGGCCAACCTGGTCGGCGGGCTGCTCGGCGCCCGGACGGCGATC
>DASQUF010000328.1:0-13072 GCA_035641435.1 Propionibacteriaceae bacterium
GCCTGGCTGCTCGCCGTAGTCCCCGAACCAGCTGTGGGCCGCGCCGGGCACCTCGACGTAAGCAGTGTTAGGAGGCAGGTCCGCCTTGGAGCCCTCTATCTCGGTCGGAGCGACCAGCCCGTCCTCGGTGCCGAACACCGAGATCACCTTGAGGTCGGTTCGCTCGATCCGGCTGGCCGGGTAGGCGCCGAACAGCGCCAGCCCGTTGACCTGCTCGTTGGCGTCCGCCGTGGCGGCAGCGGTGGTCCCGCCGAGCGAGTGACCGGCCAGCGCCCAGTAGGTGATGTTTGGATGCACGCTGAGCACCGACTCGGGGTGGTCGGGGTCGAGAATGGAGAAGCCGAGGGGCTCCTTGAGCACCGCCACGAAGTAGCCGGCTTCGACCAGTGGGCGCAGCACGTGCGCGTACGCCCGGGCGTCGACCCGCGCACCGGGTACGAAAACCAGCCCGGTGGTCGGCGGGATGTCGTTGCCGGCCCGGTCCTCGCGGATCGGAGTCATCTCGTACCAGGTGATCCGGTCGGCGATCCGCACCTGCTCGTTGGGGACCAGCGCGGCCAGTGCCACCGGGGTCGCGGCGTGCGGCCGAGCGTAGGCGACGGCCCCCACCAGCAGCGTCGCCAGGACGAGGGCGGGGATGGCGAGGATGAGCCGGACCCGAGCCCGCCGGCGCATCTGGTCGGGCGTACGCCGTCGCGGGCTCGCCGCGTCGACCTCGCGGTCCAGCCGGCCGCCGAGGATCAGCGAGCCTCCGGCCCACAGCACCGCCACGAGCCCGACCACGGCACAGACGATGGTGAGCAGAGGCAGCAACGGATGGCCGCTGAGCAGCACCGACCAACGCGTCCAACCGAGCCGGACCGCGACGCCGATCATTCCGGTGCCCAGCAGGAGCCAGATGATCGCCAGCACGATCCGGCTCCGGGCGCCGGGCTGCACCATGCGGCGAAGTTTAGACGGGCAGCTCGCGCAGCCGGGACGTGCGCTCACGCCGGCGTCGCCCGTATTGACGTCGTAGTCGTTGACGCTGGTCAACCGGTGCGGCCGCCAGTGCTCGGTGATGGCGGCCAGGGCCTTTCGAGGTTGCGTACGCCGTCACTCATGTCCGGCCAGGTACTGCCGCCGCGAGGTGACAGTACCTTGGCCGACTCTGCGTCAGGTGACGGGCAGACCTCCGGTCACGCCCAACATCTCCGCGGTGATGTAGCTCGACTCCTGGGAGGCGAAGAACACGTACGCCGGCGCACACTCCGCCGGCTGCCCCGCCCGACCGAGGGGTGCACTCTCGCCGTGCCCTTCGGCCCGCTCGGTCGGCATGGTCGCGGGGATCAGCGGGGTCCAGATCGGCCCAGGGGCCACGGCGTTCACCCGGATGCCCTTCTCCGCCAGCTCCTGAGCGAGGCCCTTGGTGAAGTTGTGGATACCGGCCTTGGTGGTGGCGTAGTCGAGCAGCTCCGGAGACGGGTTGACGGCCTGCACCGAGGAGGTGTTGATGATCGTCGAGCCCGGCTCCATGTGCGGGATGGCCTTCTGGCAGAGCCAGAACATGGCGTACAGGTTGGTCTTCATCACCCGATCGAACTGCTCGGTGGTGATGTCCGCGATGCCGCCCATCTGCGCCATCTGGTAGGCCGCGTTGTTCACCAGGATGTCGATGCCGCCGAGCTCCTGGACGGCGGTGTCGATGATCTTCTGGCAGGTCGCTTCGTCGCGGATGTCGCCGGGGCAACGAACGGCCTTGCGGCCCGCCGCCTCGACCCACCGCACGGTCTCATCGGCGTCCTCTTCTTCGCTCTCGAGATAGCTGAGCACCACATCGGCTCCCTCGCGAGCAAAGGCCAGTGCGACGGCGCGGCCGATCCCGGAGTCGCCTCCCGTGATCACCGCGCGCTTGCCGGTGAGTCGATCGCTTCCGCGATAGCTCTCCTCGCCGTGGTCAGGCTGATCCTGCATGTGCTCGGTGAGTCCGGGATGAGCCTGCTGTTCATCGGTCTTGTCCGGCTGCTCGTACTGGGTCGTGGGATCGGTCTGCTCGGTTTGATCGGCCATGTCGATGCACTATCCATCTGGGCAGCGCTGAATCGAGCTACCGGGCAACGGGGTCAGCGGCTGCTGACCAGGAGTCGGATCGCTGCGGCGGCGCCGTCCTGTCCGTCGCTCGAGACGTCCTTGCCTGGGTCGAGATCGCGGTAGATGTCGAAGAAGTGGGAGATCTCTCGTAGCCGATGCCCCGGCAGGTGCTCCAGGTCGGCCACGTCGGCGTACGCCGGGTCCCCGTCGGGTACGCAGATCAGCTTGGCCTCGCGACCGTGCCCGGTCCTGATCCAGAAGACCCCCACCACCCGGGCGCGAACGCGTACTCCGGGATAGGTCGGTTCCGGCATCAGCACGAGGGCATCGAGTGGTTCGCCGTCGGATCCCGTGGCACCGATGACGTAGCCGTAGTCAGCCGGGTACGCAAAGGATCCCGGCAGTCGACGGTTGAACCGCACCTGTCCCTGGGGGTCGACTTCATAGATGTTGCGACTGTTACGAGGCGTTTCGACCACGACCTCGACGAGACTCTCCACTCACCGCAACCTAACGTGTGCGGGCGTCCTTCGGCGATCGGCATCTCCTCGCCCTGTTAGATTCCGGCCATGGACGGCTATGTGATCGACCGGCCGGACGGCCGGGACGACGGTGAAGACTGGACCGAGAACTATCAGGAGCTCCCTGGTGGGGCGAACGTCTCGATCATCCTCGAGTCGACCAGCCAGGCGGGCGTGGGCCCGCGGCTACATCAGCACCCGTACGCGGAGACCTTTCTCATCCGCCGGGGCTCGGCGACCTTCACCGTCGGCGTTGAGCAGACCGAGGCGCACGCGGGTCAGGTGCTGGTCGTGCCCGCCAACACGCCGCACAAGTTCAGCACTGGAGCGCAGGGCTACGAGGCGGTGCACATTCACGCCAACCCCCGGTTCGAGACCGAGTGGCTGGAGTAGATCTGCCGCCACCCGGCCGCGATGAGTTTCGCCAGCAACACCGGTCTAGACGTTCGTCCCACACCAACTTGCGGAGGTCAGAATGAGTACTCAGCCCAGCCAGGACTACCTCGACGTCGCCGACGGCAGGGTCTACTACGAGGTGCGCGGCTCCGGCCCGCTCCTGCTGGTGATCGGCCAGCCGATGACCAGTGCCCCGTTCGGCCCGCTGGCCGACCTCCTGGCTGAGGACCACACCGTGGTGACCTACGACCCGCACGCCCTGGGTGAGAGCGTCACCAACGACCCGACGGCCGATGTGACCCCGGAGGTCGAGGCCAGCGACCTGGCTCAGATCATCGATGCCCTGGGCGGCGGCCCGGCCGACGTCTTCGGCACCAGCGGTGGCGCGGTCGCCGGCCTGGCCCTTGCGGCCAACTATCCGGACAAGGTGCGCACCTTGATCGCCCACGAGCCGCCGATCGGCGAGCTGCTGCCCGATGCCGCCCAGGCCCGGACGGCGGTGGACGAGATCGACGAGGCATACCGTGCATACGGGTCCGGCGCCGCCTGGGGCAAGTTCGTCTCCCTGGTGATGCACGACGGGCCGATCCCGGACGACGGCGTGCCGCCCGCCGCCTGGCCGCCGCCGGGCGCCGAGCAGCCCGAGGACGCGGCGCCGCCGGAGCCGTCGGCCAAGCAGCAGGCTGATGACGAGACCTTCTTCCTTCGCATGCTGAAGCCGTTCACCCGCTACCAGCCGCCGATCGAGGCGCTTCAGTCCGGGCCGCGCGTCGTGGTTGCGGTCGGTGCTGCCTCTCGCGGTGAGCTGGCGCGGCGCTCGGCCGATGCCCTGGCCGAGCGTCTCGGCCAGAGCGCGACGGTGTTCCCTGGTGACCACGCCGGCTTCATGGCTGATCCGGCGGGGTTCGCCAGGGCCATCCGCGAGGTGCTGGCTGGTGGCCGCTGAGCAGCCGCTCACCCGGAACCTGCTCTGACCCGAAATGCCGTCCCCGGCTGAGACTCTTGTTCGTGAGCTGCGAGCGCTCGCCAACGAGTCCGAGCTGGAGAAGGTTCGGCGGCGCCTACCGCCGGCCGAGGAGGCGTTCGGCCTGCGGATGCGAGACCTTTTCGACCTCGCTCGAGCGCACCGCGATGTCCCGCTCGACGTGGTCGAGGCGTTGCTCGACCATCCGGCGTACGAGCCCCGGCTCGCCGCCTTCTGCATTCTGGACTTCAAGGCCCGAGGGAGGCCCACGGAGCCCGAGCGGGCCGAGCTGTGCGAGGTCTACCTGCGCCGCCACGACAGAATCACCAGCTGGGACATGGTCGACCGGGCCGCGCCCCACGTCGTCGGCGGCTACCTCGCCGGCCGTAGTCTGGCGCCGCTGTACGAGCTCGCGCGCGGCGAACCGTTGCCGCGACGTACGGCCATCACGGCACCGCTGTACTTCATCGCCAAGGGCAGCGACGAAGACATGGCCGGCGCCTTCGAGCTGGCTGGCCGCCTTGCCGACGACCTCGATCCCGTCGTACACAACGCGGTCGGGATCTTCCTGAAGCATGCTGGCGGTCGTCAGCCGGACGCGCTCCATGCGTTCTTGAGCAGGTACGCCGCGCGCATGGCAAGACCGGCGGTGCGCCTGGCCATCGAGAAGCTGCCGGCGGACGAGCGGGGCCGGTATCTCCGTACGAACCGGACCTGACAGGCGCGTGCTCAGATCCGACGGTTGCTCTGGGCCGGGACCTCCTGTTCGTGCAGCCAGTCCAGCTCACGCTCCAGCAGCGTGACCCGACCGGGCGCGCGGTACGCGTCGACGTCATGCCCGAGCGCGTCGACGACGATGCGCGACCTCCCCCAGGACCGGGTCCAGCCGAGAGGGTGGCGCTGGCCGGCCTCCTCGTGCCGCAGGAAGACCCATGATGTCTCGTCCACCCGCAGACAGGTGTACCGCTCGTCGGTGATCACCAGCTGGTCCAGCCCGGCGGTCAGGGGGTGGTCGGGATCGGCCAGGGCCACTCCTGGTCCGTAGTCCGGGTGGTAGGTGGTGCCTTGGATCCAGCCACCGCCCGTGATCTCCCGCCACAGCGCCCAGTCCGGAAAAGCCGTCAGCGTGGAGTGCACGAACAGGGTGGGCAGACCGCGTTGTAACGCCGAGACGAGCCCTTCGGCCGCCGGCTCAGCAAAGCGGCCCGCCTCTTTGCCGCCGATGTTCACGACCAGCAAGGAGGGCGGTGGCTCGCTCGCCAGCTCGGCGAGGCGGCTGTCGGCCTCATCGCTGACCTCGACCGTGTATCCACGATCGCTCAGTGCCGCTCCCAGCGATGCCGAAGTCTCCGCGAACCGGTGCCACGGATCCCCCAGACGGCCGCCGCCCGACACCACCAGCGCCTGCAGTGAGCTCACCAGACCACCCTGCCCTATGCAGCGCTGTCGCACCCTGGGCCCGATCGGACCGGGGTGTGGCGTAGATTGACAGTCGATAGGAACTGAGCGAAAGTCAATGCATGTTCAATGAGCAACGGGCGGTAACCCCGCTTCGCGTCTTCCTGGTGTTGCTGTTCGGGGTCTTGGTCGTGTTCCAGGTCGTGTCGCTGCCCGGACAGTTCGCGTACATGGCCCGGGAGGACCCCGAGCACGCCTACCTGAGGTGGCCGGCGACTGCGGTGACGGTGTTCTGGGTGCTGTGCATCCAGGTGGTGATCGTGTGCACCTGGCAGCTGCTCACCTTGGTCAAGAAGGACCGCATCTTCACCGACGACTCTCTGCGTTGGGTGAACGGAATCGTGTGGGCGATCGCCGCCGCGTGGGTGGTGTTGGCGGGCGCCTTCCTCTACATCGGCTTCAACGCGAGGGACCCAGGACTACCGCTCCTGCTGTTCCTGATGGTGGTCGGCGTCACCGTGCTCGGTCTGCTGATGATCGTGATGCGCGCGTTGCTGCGTCAAGCCACATCACTGCGGACCGACATGGAAGCGGTCATCTGATGCCCATCGTCGTGCGCATCGACGTCGAGCTGGCCAAACGCAAGATGAGTGTCGGTGAGTTCTCCGAGCGGGTCGGGCTCACGCCGGCGAACGTCGCGGTGCTGAAGAACGGCCGAGCCAAGGCGGTCCGGTTCAGCACACTGGAGGCCATGTGTCGGGTGCTGCAATGCCAGCCCGGTGACCTGCTCGAGTTCGTCGAGGAATGAACCAGACGGCGCACCAAGTGCCGAGACTCAGTCTCTGGAAGGAGACCTCATGACGTACCTCCTCGCCGTCCTTGTCCTCGCTGTCGGCGTCGCCGGCATGGTGGCCGGGGAGGCTGATGACTCGCCCGGCCTGCAGCTGTTGGGCCTCCTGCTGATCGCCGGCGCGATTGCGCTGGGCGTAAGGACCGCCCGACGCAGAACGCGGCCGGCGCAGAAGTAGCCACCGGAGCGCTCCAGACGCTACGACGGGTTAGGTGGGACGGCCGGTCAGCCCGGCGGCGCCGGGGATGCACTCGGCGCGGGTACGAGATCAGCGCCGCGAGCTCGTCGGGAGGCGGCGTATGCGAACCGCCGGAGCTGCGCTGCCCAGCCGTAGCTCTGCAGGCCCGGCACCTGGTTGAGCACCGGGTCGAACGTCAGCGGAGTGTCGGACGCGCCGTCCCAGTCCGACGTCACCTCCAGGACTGCGAACGGCGACCAGGCGCTCCGCAGCGCCGACCAGGCCAGCTCGAACCGGGTACCGTCGTTCGCCAGCGGGAATGCGGCCAGCAGCAGCGGGCCGGTTGGCGACCGATACGGCATCACGCTGCCGTACGGTCGTGCGAGGCGACGGGTCGGGCGGACGACAAAGCGACCTAGCGGTCCGGTGCCGGTGGTGGCCAGCAGCAGATCGCCACCCCCGCTGGTAATTTTCAGCGCCAGTCCCCAGATGTCGGGTAGGAACTCAGGGAATCCCGTAGCTCGGGACAATCGCACCAACACCCGGTCGGTCCCGGGCTCATCGATCCAGTCAACCCCGGTTCTCGCTCCGGAGCCCTGGCGACGGAGCCGGCCCTGACGAACGGCGCCTCGAGGGTGGAGCGCTTTCCTGCGTCGGGTGCGGAGTACGCCCACCACGTAGAAGAGCGCCCCTAGCGCCCGGCCCACGAGGGTGGCGCCAGCAACGCCTATGCGCTGGCCACCAGACGGCTGCGGGGTGACCGATCCGTGCGTCAGTCTCCGTCTCCGCCCTCGGGACCGACCGGGCTCTCCGACGCAACGCCGACGACGGCGACCGCTGCTGCGAGGGGCATCGCCGTCGGCAAGCGGGTGAACCGTTTCGCCGCATGGACGTCTGGGTCATTCTCGCCGGCCGCCGGAGCGGCCTGACGCTCGAGAGGATCCTGCTGCTCCACCATCCATCCAGTATCGACCCAGCCGGAGACTCCATCTGCCCTGTCGGAAGAACGGGAGGATGGAAACGGCACGCCGGTGAAGATGTCGGGCACAGCGGGGTCAATGCCGGTAGGCCGCGGACGACTCGATCACGCCCCTAAGACCGTCCCGTCACGCCTGCTCCGGGCGCCCTTTCTCGGGGTTGATCGATTGATGAGTTTCTATGAAGGAACCGTCCCGGATGCACTTTCCGGAATTCGTCTGTTGCTCGCCGCCTACTGACGTCGTTCGACGTAATCGAGACTTCCAGGGTCTCCAGCTAGCTCGGACTGCTTGGGCCCGAGGGATGTCCTGCTCGTAGTTCCCCGACTTCTGCAACTGCGCGACGGTATCGGAGGAGCGAGAGACACCTCCTAGAGAGAAACGTCCGACGCCACGGAGGCATCCATGCCAAGTCAGACACAGACAGCACCTGCCAACGACTGGCCGCGTCATCCCATCGGCAGTCCGAGCACGCCGGCGAGTGATGACAACGGCTCGGCCGCGACCTCGGGTGGGCCGGAGCACGCCTCCTCCGGGCTCGGCGGAGGACCTCGCGAACCGAGTGTTCGAGGGCCTGTGACGTCGGCGTGGCGCGAGGGGACGCTCACCCGGGCCCAGGAGCTGGAGTCCCTCTGCTCCTGGGTAGTTCTCGAACCCCGGAACAGGGCGAGCACCACCCTGGTGGACGGCGTCCGCACCCACATCGAGGCGGCCAGACAGGCCGCGAGTGCTGCGCCACTGGATCCCAAGAGATACCTGCATTGGCCACGCTACGGCTCCCTTCGGGAACGGGCGATGAGCAATCTCCACGCCGCTGAGGCGCACCTTCTCAACATCGCACCCCCGGATTACCTGCTCGGCCAGATGCCCAGCGTCCTGCAGGACGTTCGCCGGCACCTCGCCCCGGGCGACCCGAGGCGGGAAGAGCTGGGGCGCATCGCCGGTCGCATCGGCCTGAATGATCCGGATCATCCGCAGATGCAGCTAGCGGCTCCAGTGCCGTACGCGGAGCGGGAAAGGATCGTCGAGCGGGAACGTGTCCAGATCGTCGCGGCGATGCGAGCCGCCAGCTCTGCCTCGCTCCGCGAGCAGGTCAGAGTCCGGAGCTTCCGTGACGTACTCGTCGTGACGACGGTGGTCATGAGCCTGCTCGCCATCGCGCTGGCGATCACCGGCTTTCGGTACCCGAATCTGCTGCCGGTCTGCTTTGCTCCTGAGGAGGGTGGATCGGTTGAGGTGGTGTGCCCGACGCAGCAGGCGGGGCCGTTTTCGACCGACCCGGCCGGCACCACTGCATCGGAGGCATCCTGGGACTTCGACGATGTAGTCCAGCGGACGGTTCGGCCGTGGGACCTCCTGCTCGTCGAACTGGTTGGGCTGGCTGCCGCCGCGGTCGCCGGAGCGGCCGCGATTCGGAAGATTCGCGGGTCGTCGGAGCGATACGGCGTTCCTCTTGCGCTTGCCGCGCTCAAGCTGCCGACCGGGGCCCTGACCGCGTTTCTTGGCCTTCTCCTGATGCGAGGTGAGTTCGTACCCGGCCTCAGCGCCCTGGACACCTCTGCTCAGATCCTGGCCTGGGCTCTCGTCTTCGGCTACGCGCAGCAACTGTTCACCCGTCTGGTGGACCAACAGGGCCAGACGGTACTGAACAGCGTCCGGGGGGCGAGCAGAGTCTCCGCCGGCAGCACCCGGCCCTAATGGGAGGGTCGCGTGCCTTGCCGGTCGTCAACGTCGAGCGTGTATCTATCCGCTATCCGTGGCGGCACCATCTAGGAGGAGGTCCTGATCGGTCGGGCCGACGTAGCAACGGCCAGCGCGGTGGCCGCTCCGTTGCCGCCGATCACCGTAGGCTGGGGGCATGTCCGCCGAGATGACATCGGGGGAACCGGCCACTCGGGCGACCCTCGCCGAGGTCGCCGCCCTCGCCGACGTCTCCATCTCCACGGTCTCCAAGGTGCTCAACGGCCGTAGCGGCGTCTCCGAAGAGACCCGCGCGCGCATTGAAGCCCTTCTGCATGACCACCAGTACAACCGGCGGAGCCCGGGCCCGAATCACGCTCCGCTGATCGAGGTGCTCTGCTTCGAGATCGCCAGCTCGTGGGCGGCCGAGGCCATCGCAGCGGTCGAACGGCTGGCTCGTGAGCACGGCGTGGGATTGGTGGTATCGGGTACGAACGACCGCCAGAGACCGGACCTGGACTGGATCGAGGGGGTTCTCAACCGCCGCCCACTCGGGGTCATTCTCGTCGTCTGCAACCTTCTCGACGCGCAGAAGCGGCAGCTTCGCTCACGCAACATCCCCTTCGTCATGTTGGATCCCCCTGGACAACCGACTCCGGACGTACCCTCGATCGGCTCGGCGGACTGGAGCGGGGCGTACGCCGCGACGCAGCACCTGATCGAGCTCGGCCATCGAGAGATCGCGATCATCACCGGGCCCGAGGACATGATGACCGCGACAGCCCGACTGTCCGGTTTCCGTGCCGCACTGGAGGGCGCGCGGATCCCGCTCCGCGCGGGGTACGTGCGGCGCGGGGAGTTCCACCACAGCGACGGCATCACCGAGGGGCGGGCGCTCCTCTCCATGCCCGTTCCGCCGACCGCGATCTTCGCCTCCTCCGACGTCCAGGCGCTGGGCGTGTATGAGGCGGCGCGGGCCCTCGGGGTGACCATCCCCTCGGAGCTGTCGGTCGTCGGCTTCGACGACCTCAAGATCGCCCGGTGGGCGGGACCGGCACTCACCACGATCCGCGTCCCCATTGCCGAGATGGCGGAGCAGGCCGTGCAGGTAGTCCTCGGCCTGCGGCACGAACGGGCACCTGCGTTCTCCCGCGTCGAAATGGCTACGACGCTTGTTGTGCGTGACAGCACCGACGTTCCGCCGGATGTGGCCCACGAAAGTTTCGTTCGTCAACTTGAAACTTGACGACGTTTACGCCGAGAAGTATCGTGCCGTCATCGCGGCGAGCTGCGCTTCTCGGTGGCTCGAAGCGGAGGACAGCAGAGTTACGACGGCAACCCGCGCGTAACGGGGTGCGACGCAGCGACGCCTTCCTCATCGGACTTTGGGTCCCAGCTCAACGAAGTATCCGGGTGCTGCGCAGGCGTCCGCAGATCGAAGAGGATTCGTATGAAGTTCACACTCCGGGCCAGGCCACACCTTCGATCGCTCGCCGTGATGGCTGCGGCGACCCTCGCCCTCACGCTCGGCGCATGCGGTGGGCCGGTCGGTGGCGGTGGCCAAGGCGGCCAACAAGAAGGTCAGGACCAGGGAGGCGGGTCCGAGACGTCGGGCACCGTCAACTGGTGGGGTTGGACGCCCACAGACACGGCGACCGCGAACGGATACATCGAGGCGTTCAACAAGGAGTATCCGGATATCAAGGTCAACTACAAGCTTGTTTCGATTCCCGACTGGCAGGCTGCGCTGACCCCGGCACTTCGGTCGGACAGTGGTCCCGACGTCTTCGACATGCAGCCGGGCTCCTACGTCACCAAGTACGGGTCCTTCGCGGAGGACATGACCCCCGTGATCACGAAGGCGCTGGGCGATGACTGGCAGTCCAAGGTCGCCCCGGCAGGCGTCAGCGGGCTCACCGATGAGGACGGGAAGCTAACCGCTCTCTCCGTCGGCGCGGTCTACTCCGGCACGCTGTGGATCAACCAGGGCCTGTTCGACAAGCACAACCTGAAGCCGCCGACGACCCTCGACGAGTGGGACAAGGTCTGCCAGGAGTTCAAGTCGCACAACCAAGGCTGCTTCGTCCAGGGCGCGGCCGGGGCAGGCTTCGACCAGGACACCCTGCAGACCATCGCCAACTCCGTCGAGCCGGGCTATTGGACTCGCGCGTCGAAGGGCGAGGCGAAGTGGAACGAGCCGGCCATGGTCAAGACGCTGGACCTCTGGGGGCAGCTGTTCACCCGCGGCATCATGCAGGAGGGTGCGGTCGGCTACCAGCAGTACCCGGACGCCAACAACGACTTCCTCACCGGCAAGTACGCGATGGTCATGATGGGCACCTGGTACACCCAGTACTCGACCGAGAAGGCGATGACGGCGGCCCTGAAAGCCGCCGGCGTCTCGGGGGCGAAGCCGTTCCCCATCGTGCCGATCTCGTTCCCGGACGTCGCGCAGGCCGGGAACACCCCTGAGATGTTCGGTGACGCCGACTACGGCCTGTCGATCTCCACCAAGGCGAAGAACAAGGCGGCCGCTGAGACCTTCGTCACCTGGATGACCACCTCGACGGCGGGCCAGCAGGCAGTTGCCAACCAGCTGAACGACGTGCCGGCGTTGAAGGGCATCGAGCCCAACTTCGAGCAGATCACGTTCGTCGACCCGGCCGTGCAGGAGGCTCCGGTGAAGGACCTGCTCGCCAAGGTCGCCCCGGTCACCCAGCCTCGGTTCGCGCTGCTGAGCCAGGACGTCCAGGACGCTATCTTCCAAGCAGCGACGTCGGTGGCCACCGGCAAGTCGACCCCCGAGGAGGCGGCGAACACCCTGCAGAAGTCGGCGGAGGCGGCGGCCAAGTAGGCACTGAAGCCGGTTGACAAGGGGTGCGGAGATGGCTGGGACATCGGTAGCTGAACGCGGACTTGGTGCCGAGGCGGCGCAACCGGCAAGCGGCGGGCGGAGAGGTCGCCGCTTGCAACCGCTCGGCCTGCCCTGGGTCCTGCCGGCACTCGTGCTGTGCGTCGGGCTCATCTACTACTGCATCTGGTACACCGCGGTCATCTCCACCTGGGACTGGGACGGCATCGATCCCAACCCGGAGCGGGTGGGAGCCGAGAACTACCTCCGGATCGCCCAGGACCCGATCTTCTGGCAGACCATCCGTCACACGGTGGTGTTCTTCCTCGTCACCTTCGTCGTGCAGACCGCGCTCGGCTTTTTCTTCGCCGTGCTGCTGCACTCGAAGGTGAAGCTGGCTGTGGTCTACAAGGTCATCATCTTCATCCCCGTCGTGCTGGCCCCGGCCATCACGGCGCCGGTCTTCCGCCGGATATTCGCGCCGGACGGCCAGTTCAACGCGCTGCTGGAGTTCTTCGGACTCGGCTTCCTGGCCCAGCCCTGGATCGGCCAGGAGAGCACCGCTCTCCCGGTCATCATGGCGGTCACCGTGTGGCACTGGACCGGCATCACCTTCGTGCTCTACTTCGCGGCGATGGGGCAGATCGACCAGTCCATCATCGAAGCGGCCCGGATAGACGGCGCCGGCAACTTTCGCACGTTGGTTCACATGATCTGGCCGGGCGTCCGCGGCACGACCCTCGCCATGGCCATCCTCAGCGCCATCGGCGCCCTGAAGACGTTCGACATCCCCTACCTCATCACAGTAGGAGGCCCGAACTACGCCACGGAGTTCCTCGGCACCTACATCTACCGGAAGACCATCCCGCAGTCGCACGTCGGCTACGGCGCGGCCCTGTCGATCATCCTGCTGGTGCTGGCCCTGGTGATGGCCCTCATCCTGCAGGTCCGCGGCGGCGAGAAGCGGGTGGTCCGCTGATGTTCGAGGTCCGCACCCGGTGGGGCCGCATCCTGCTGCAGGTGGTCGTCACCCTTCTTGTCCTACCGTTCCTGTTTCCCTTGGTCGCGATGGTGCAGGGCTCCCTGGCGGGCGACGGCTGGGGCAACTATGCCGCGGTTCTCGCCGTCCCCGGCCTCGGGCGCTTCTTCGTCAACACCGTGGTCATCGCAGCCGCGACGATCGCCAT
>DASQUF010000329.1:0-6016 GCA_035641435.1 Propionibacteriaceae bacterium
GCCTCCAGCGCCGGCCAAAGCAGCGCGCGGCGACGCAGATAGCGCTGCCGCTGCACCTCGACGTGGTCGTGGTCGCCCAGCAGGGCGATCATGGCCGCCTGCACGGGCTTGGGTACCAGCATCCCGGCGTGCTTGCGCACCTCCAACAGCTCGGCCACGACCGCCGCGTCGCCGGAGACGAATCCCGCCCGGTAGCCCGCCAGGTTGGAGCGCTTGGACAGGGAGTGCAGGGCGAGTACGCCGTCCAGCCGGCCGCCATTGACGTCCGGGTGCAGCACCGAGACCGGCTCGGCATCCCAGCCGAACTCCCCGTAGCACTCGTCCGCGGCCACCAGCGCCCCCCGCTCCCGGGCGTCGGCGACCCGGCGGGCCAGCGCCTCGCCGTCCAGGATCGCCCCGCTGGGATTGGCCGGGGAGTTCAGCCAGATCAGCGCCGGCCGGGCGTCCCCTAGCCCGGCCAGGTCGTCGGCCGCGACAGCCGTACATCCGGCCAGGACCGCGCCCACCGCGTACGTCGGGTAGGCCGCGGTCGGGAAGACGACGAGGTCACCGGGTCCGAGCCCGAGCAGCGTGGGCAGCCACGCCACCAGCTCCTTGGTCCCGATCACCGGGAGGGTGGCCTCCGGAGCCAGCCCGGTCGCCCCCCAGCGGCGGCAAAGATAGTCGACGATCGCCGCCCGCAGCTCCGCGGTGCCTGCCGTGAACGGGTAGCCAGGGCTGTTGGCCGCCTCAGCCAGGGCCCGCTGCCCGATCTCTGGGGTCGGGTCGACCGGCGTGCCAACGGACAGGTCAGCGATCCCGCCCGGATGGGCCTGCGCCCGCGCCTTGGCCCCTGCGAGGGTGTCCCAGGGAAAGTCGGGGAGGTCGGACGAACGGCGACGGCGGACCGTCGATGCCGTCACTCGTCGTGTTCTTGCGGCGGCAGCGCGGCCACCAGCGGGTGATCCTTGTCGATCACGCCCATCTTCGCCGCACCGCCTGGAGAGCCGAGGTCGTCGAAGAAGTCCACGTTGGCGTTGTAGTACTCCTTCCACTCCTCGGGTGTGTCGTCCTCGTAGAAGATCGCCTCGACCGGGCAGACCGGCTCGCAGGCCCCGCAGTCCACGCACTCGTCCGGGTGGATGTAGAGCATCCGCTTGCCCTCGTAGATGCAGTCCACGGGACATTCCTCGACGCAGCCGCGGTCTTTCAGGTCCACACAGGGCTGCGCAATGACGTAGGTCACGGGGGTCCTTCCTTGATCAGTGCTCTCTGTGCCCAGTATCGCGCTTCTCCATAGCGCCCGCCTACCGAGGTCGGCCTGCGAGAGGCTGGTGCCATGACCGATCCGCTGGTGTCCGCCCGCGTCGGGGAGCGGTGGGTGATCCGGGTCCGGCTGCCCGACGGGTCGGCCACCGACCGGATCGGCTGGCTCGACGCCGTCACCGCCGATGCCGTGGTGCTGACCGGGCCGGACGGGCGGCCGGAGACGGTCGACCTATCTACCGTGGTGGTCGCGCGTCGCGCCCCAGCCGCCGCCGGCGGCCCGGACCCACGACGGGTGAGCGTCGCCGAGGTCGAGCGGCACGCGCTGCCCGGCTGGCTGGCCGACTCCGAGCCGCTGGGCGAGTGGACCCTGCGCGCCGCCGCCGGGTTCACCGGCCGGGCCAACTCCTGTCACGCGGTCGGCGATCCGGGTATGCCGGCCGGGGCCGCCGCCGAGCGGATCGTCGCGTACGCCGCCCGGCACGGCATCGCGCCGATGGCCATGGTGGTCAGCGGCTCCGCCGAGGAGCAGGCACTGCGCGGCCTGGGCTGGGTGGATACCTACGTGCCCACCCAGGTGTCGGTCGCTCGGCTGGCCGACGTGCTGGGCGACCGTGCGGTACCGGAGGGTGTGCGCGTGCAGGAGGAGCTGACCGACGCCTGGCTGGCCACGTACGCCCGGAGCCGGCCGCTACCGGCCGACCGGACCGTGGTGGAGCGGATCCTGACCAGCCATCCGCCCCGGGCGTTCGCGGCGATGGAGTCTGATGCGATACCAGTGGCCATCGGCCGCGGTCACGTCAGCGGCTCTTGGTTCGGCGTGGCCGCAGTCTGGGTCGACCCGGAGCATCGCCGCCGGGACCGGGCGACGGCGATCATGACGGCATTGGGCCACTGGGCGGCCCGGCAGGGCTGCCGCTATGCATATGTCCAGGTGGACCAGGAGAATGAGGTGGCGCTCACCGCATACCAGCGGCTCGGCTTCCGCCCTCATCACGGCTATCTCTACCTGATGCCCTCGTCCTAGCGCTCTTCGAGCATCGGAGGAGCGCCCCGGTCCCGTCCGGAGGAGTGATGAGCGAACACGCTCTCCGTTTGCGAGGAGTGTCGACGGCGGGAGCCCTCAGGGCGCGACGGGGTGCGAGAAGAGCATCAGTCAGAAATACAGCGCACCCGGTCGGTCGGGGCATAGCGCCAGAAGAACTCCTCCCGCTTGACCACCGAGCCGTTCTGGTAGAAGAGGCGGTCGAAGCTGACGTCGAAGCCCTGCACCGGAGACTGCGGCTCGCAGTCCGGGGAGTCGTCCTCGATGTCCCGTCCGGTGGTGAAGTTGGACCGGGCGGCCTTGGTGGCCACGACCTTGTCGTAGGTCTTGGTCGACCACATCCGGACGGTGATCGATCCCCGCTGGCCGGGCGAGCCCTTGACCCGGTACGCCTGCACGAGGACCCCGTACTTGCTGTCGTTCTGAAACTTCAGATCCAGGGTGGGCCAGGCCACGGTCGCCTCGCGTCCGGCCGGATAGCGGTCGATGTAGAGCGTGTGCGGCTTGTGCTCGATGTCCTTGAGCCCGGCGAAGAACATCGCGTTGAACGTCGTCGTCGCGCTCTGCGACACACCGCCGCCGAGCTCGCGCTTGAACTTGCCGCCCTGGATGATGAATCCCTCGACAAACCCGTTGGCCGCGGTGCGCTCACCGACGATGCCGTTCAGGGAGAAGGTCTCCCCTGGCTTGAGCAGCGTGTCGTTGATCAGCTCCGCCGCCCGGCCGATGTTGGTGTTGCGGTAGGCGGCGTACGGGTAGTAGGTGGTGAACTCCCCGGTCACCTCCTTGATGCCCAGCTTGCGCGCGTCCTCGGTGGAGAACTTGGCCTTGGCGCCGGTCAGCTCGACCGACACAGTGCGCTCGTCGCCCTTCTTGGTGAGGGCCGGCTCCACCGCCTTCTTCAGGTCGTCGGCGGCGACCCCGGTGCCGTTGACGGCGGCCACCACCTGCGGTCGACCGTTGACCAGGCGCACGGTGGCGTCCCTGGGCTTGACCAGCTCGACCTTCTTGACCGCCGGCTCGACGTTGCTGCGCAGCTTGCCGGCGTCCAGCACCGGCACCAGGGTGGAGTTCTCCGCCGCGAAGGTGAGCGACTTGGCGATCATGACGGGGCTGATCGTGAATGTTCCGGCCTGCCCCGCCTTGACCTTGATCGGCGCGGACACCGCCGGCTCGGCGACGTTCTCCCGGACCTGGTCGGCCTCGTCGTCGGTGACCTCGGGCTCGACCACAGCGGCCGGCAGCTCGATCGGCGCGGTGGCCACCAGGAATGCGTCCTCGATGGCCGAAGCCGCCGCCTGCTGCTCCACAGTGACCCCGGGCTCCGCCTCGACCTGGTCGACCTTCGTGCCGAGGTACGCCAGCGCCGCGTTCTTCGGCTTCTGGTCGGACTTCTTGGCCAGACCCGCGACGGCGGATTCCAGCTCGGTCTCGTCGACCACCACGGTGGCCTTGGTCGCCGAGCCGCCGGTAAGCACCCGGAAGATCTGCCGCGGGTCGAAGCTCCGCCCACCCCCGGCCGCATCGACGCTGGCCGCGTAGTCCACACTCAGCCCGGCCTCTCCGGGCGCGACCTGGCTCGGTTCGCCGTTGATCGCCACGTCGATCGGCGCGGCCGCCCGGGCCCCCAGCTCACGGGTAAGGAGGTCGATCGCCGCCGAGCGGCCCAACCCGCCGACAGCGACCCCGGAGATCTCCGCGTCCCGGGGCAGCTTGTCCCCGGCCATCAGGAACGCGACGGCATAGAGCGCACCCAGAATCACCACCACGGTTCCGACCACGGCCAGCACGATCGGCGCCTTGCGCCGACGGCGGTCCGCCGGGCGCGGCTCGGCCGGCTGGGCGGGTATCCGGACTAGCGTGTCGTCGGCGCCGGCGTCGTGGCGGGGCGTCTGGGTGGTCACGCTCTGATCTACCTCGGATCCGACACGTTCGGCGAATAAGTCCCCTGATAGTACGTCAACGGGGCCTTCCGCTCGGCCGCTTCGCGCGGGCCGGCACCGCTTGCATGCACCAGCTCGCCCACGACGATCGTGTGGTCGCCGCCGTCGTGCCGGCCGTAGGTGATGCACTCCATCCAGGCCAGCGCGCCGTCGATGAGCGGGGTGCCGCTACCCGGCGACGGTGTGAACGGGACATGGTCGAACTGGGTCAGCAGATCACGACCGCGGTTCGCGAAATGCCGGGCCACGGGCTCCTGGTCCGCGCTGAGCAGCGAGACGCACCAGGCGTCGGCCTCCATGATCGCCCCGTGGAACCGGCTGCTGCGGCTGACGCAGACCAAGATCAGCGGCGGCACCAGGGACACCGAGCTGACCGCCGTCGCGGTCATCGCGTGCTTGACTCCGTGGCGCAGTGCCGTCACCACCGTCACGCCAGAAGCGAAGTGCGCCATCACGTGGCGCAATGCGTCAGCAGAGCCGGCGACCCCCTCGAATATCGGCTCGTCTGGGCGCGCTCCCGTGCGCTGTTGCGCGCGCTGCGGGGGGTCCAAGGGGGGTCGCCCCCCCTTGCTCGGCTCATCTGGGCGCGCTCCCGTGTGCTGTTGCGCGCGCCGCGGGGGGTCCAAGGGGGGTCGTCGCCCCCCCTTGCTCGGCATCGCCACGCTCGAGGTCAGTCCAGCCCGGCGAACAGGTCGTCTGCCCAGCGATCGCCTGGGTATGGAACCCCCACGGCGAGCTGGTAGAACTCTTGGGACCACTGGTCGTCGCCGAGCACCTTCGCCCCGGCGAAGAACGGCCCATCCGCGGTGATTTGGGTAGCGTGTGCGCGCATCGCGTCCAGCTTCTGCCGGATCCACGGCGTACCGTCGATCGCGACGTCGATCCTGTCGTCGTCGGCGATCATCGGAGTGAGGCCACCCTCGGGATCGAACCCTTTGAAGGTCTCGAAGTCCCCGGCCTCACGCAGGGCCTTGATCCCGGCGATCATGCGCTGCTTGCTCATCGTGTTCCACAGCAGCCGGGACACGCTCCAGGCCTCGCCGAGGTCGGGCCGGTATGCCCGCGCCCCGGCCAGCTGCGTGCCGTACATCGCCACCCGGTGGGCCTGGATGTGGTCCGGATGCCCGTACCCCCCGTGCTGGTTGTAGGTCAACAGCACCTGCGGCCGCCGGCTCCGGATCAGCGGCACCAGCTCGGTCGCCGCCTCAAGCAGGTCCGTGGTCCAGAAGATGCCGTCCCGGAGCACGTCGCGGGCAGTGGCGTGGCCCTTGTCGTCGTACGCCATGCCCGAGTCCCGGAACCGGCCGTCGCCGCCCAGGCGTACGTAGTCGCTCACGCCGAGGATGTCCATGGCCGCCTTGAGCTCGGCGAGCCGGTGCTGCCCCAGCTCGTCACCCTCCTCCGCACTCAGATGCGCCAGGTCGGGGACCAGCACCTCCCCTTCCTCGCCCAGGGTGCAGGTGACCAGGGTGACGCCGGCGCCCTCGGCGGCGTACTTGGCCATGGTCGCGCCGTTGCCGATCGTCTCGTCGTCGGGATGGGCGTGGACCAGCATCAGCCGCCGCGCCGGCAGCCTGGTCTCACCAGAGGTCGGTGAAGTCACGGCATCCACCCTATGCGGCCGTAGACGAGCGGAGTCGGCAGTCGGCTGCGGGCGCCTACGGAGCATGGATGGGTCTGGCGGGAGCCCGAGCCTGCGAGGGCGGATGGTTGCGACGAAGGTGCCCCCGCAGCCGACCACCGACTGAGCGAGGAGGGGTCAGACCACGACGCGAGGCTCGGC